>DGVT01000031.1:0-158 GCA_002395965.1 Porphyromonadaceae bacterium UBA4277 | reverse complement strand
GATTTGCAATCCGGCCGCCGGGTAACCTGCGGATTTGTAATCCGCAAGCCCGTGAGGGCTATCGGGATGCGCCGTGTCGGCACGGGGATTGCAAATCCCCCGTTAAGCCCTGGCGGATTGCAAATCCGCCAGAACTGAATCTTGTAGCTCGTAGCTAA
>DGVT01000049.1:3607-7627 GCA_002395965.1 Porphyromonadaceae bacterium UBA4277 | reverse complement strand
AACGCTCAAGTGTACGGCAACTCACTGGGGATGTGTCCATATGTCTCTTTTAAAAAAGCCGCGAACTCCTTAGAGTAGCGGGTACCTTGCTCCGTGACGCTGATGCGGTCCACAAAGCTCTCGCCGGTCTGGCGGTTAAGCCACCGACGGCGGCGCACCTTCAGAATCACCTTGTGGTCACGGATTGGAAAGTCCGTGATCGACACCGCGTCCATGAAGCCTTTCGACTCATATTCGTCGGATTTCATCAGGCGCGGGTTCATACGCTCGTCAAGGCTGATGTACATCTCCATCAACGTCTCATTGACTTCAACTGAAACTATCTCAAATCGGTCCAGTATCTCTTTGGGAAGGACCAGACGGGCTAATTGTTCATATACTTTCGTTTCCATGCCGCAAATATCGGCATTTTTCTACTTTCCACAACTATCTGCCCCCATTAATTTTCCGCTGAGCCTACTTAACGTGAGTTCGACGATATTTACATCAGTAAATCAGCACGTTAGCAGCCCCCCCTCTAAGTTAGAGGGGGCCGGGGGAGTGTGGTTCACGCAAAGGGCGGCATCACACACTCCTCCGGTTCGTTGGACCACCTCCACCAACTTAGGGAAGGTACTGAGCTACAGCAACTTAATTTCGTCGAACTCACGTTACTTACGGGGGCACACATAGAATAGCATAGAAGCCCATGCAAAACGGTTACAGCCCTAAGATGCTATTAATCGTAATGTTTATATCGTCGATATCGACAAGGCCGTTGTGATTAACATCGGCAGCTGTATGGCTGCAGGCAGTGTTTTCGAGCTGCAGCATGGTGTTTACAAGCAGATTAACGTCGTCAACATCGACAAGCCCGTTACGGTCAACATCGGGCATTGGAATATCGGGCAGGATTTTGCGGAAAACGCCCCAAATGGGGTCGCGCTTATATTTGTTCACCGATGCCGCCGGGACATAAAGGACACACGTTTCGGTATCGACTCCCTCGAAGTGCTTAATACCGGCAAACACCACATTGGCAGGATCGGGCATGAGACAGTGAATTTCCTTAAGATTGGCGCATCGCCCGAAGGCATCGCCTTCAATCCTGCTCAGCCTATAATTGAGCGTTACCGACTTCAGGTTTGTGCACCCGGCAAACGACGACTTGAGAGTTCGCAACGACGATGGCATGACAAGTGTGTGAAACCGCCCAAACTTGAAAGCCTCATGACCTATTTCTTCTACGCCGTCGAGCAACAACAGCTTAGTGAGCCGATAGCAATTATAGAAAGCATTGTCGGGAATCTGCCTCAGGCCAGTGCCAAGCACAAGCGACGACGCATTTGGGAAGGGCATGTCGCTGCCAATCGGTACATTATCAATCGAAATCTCGGTAACCGAATTGGGTATAACCACCGAGTTAACGAAGTAACACTCTAAAAAAGCCGACATGTCGATCGTTTTCAACGTCGAAGGGAATGTTACCCGATATGAATTAATACCCACAAAGCTGAATTTCTTAATCTGTGTTACACCTTCAGGAATATTGAGGTACCGCAATGTGTCGCCATTTAGCAATAGCGCTCTCGCCACACGCAACGGATTGTCGCCCAAGGAATGGAAATCGATGTTGCACCACGCCTTCAGGTCGCTGATGGCGACAACCTTGAGCTTTGAGCAGCCATCGAAAGCCAACGTCTCTATCTCGGTCACGGCAGGGTCGATGAAGATTTTCTCAAGAGCCGACTTAGAAAAGGCATAAGAGCAAATGCGCTTCACCCTCTGCGTTAATTCCACCTCCTTGAGGCTGGTGCAACCATCAAACAGGCCGTTGGCCACTTCGGTTATCTTATTATTCAGTTTCACCGAGCTCAAAGCAGTGCACCCAGCAAACGCCCTCGAACCGATCACGGTTACATTTTTAGGTATAGAAACCGACTGTATTTGCCGGCAATTCTCAAATGCATTAGCACCAATCTCACGCAGCGTGCTGTGCATCTTTACCGAAGTAACAAACTCGGCATTCATAAACGCCTGCGGAGCAATAGCCGTGACGGTGTATGTGACTCCGTCGTGCTGCACGGTCTTGGGCACGTCGATGGCACCGGCATAGTTTGGCCACTTGGGTAGCACACGCACCGTGGCCTCACCAGTGACCTCAAAGTTAAAGCCGCCCTCAACAAAGGCTGCATTAGCTTGCAGCGAGATGACCAAAGCACACAACTGCAATACTATTTTGAAAATATCCCGCATTTCTAATAATGACAACTTATAATATTATAACGCAAATGTAGTGAATTTATTACAAAACTGCAACAATTATCGAATAAAAAAACACCCAACTCACACCATAGCGTCCCAAGCGTTCCCAACCAGCATTTTCAACACCCTATCGGAGCTGCAGTCAAAACGCCAATATCGCAATCGTTTGCACCACATTTTTATATAAATGATAGTATTAGCCAACACACAAGACTATGTTTTTTGCTAATTTTACTGCAAAGAGTTGACACTAACAAAAAACAAGATATAACCATGAGACTAAAATTCAACATTAACTACCGTACAGCCTACGGAGAGAGCCTCGCACTGAACATCGTCAGAAGCGATAGCGACGAGACCACACAACACGCCATGGTCACCCACGACGGTGAGACATGGACGTGCGAGATTGAGCAGCTGGCAGATGCCCGTCACATCGACTATTACTACAGCGTGGAACGTGACGGTGCACAAGTGCGTCACGAGTGGCTTGTGATGCCCCACCGCCTCGACCTGGCCGTGGACGGAGCCTTGCGGCACATCGTGTTTGACCACTGGCAGGACATCCCCGACAACAGCTACCTCTACAGCTCGGCATTCACCGACTGTGTTGCCTCTCGCACACGCGGCGAAGTGAGCCAAGTCCACTATGGCAGTGCCGTGTGCATCAAGGTGCGCGCACCGCAAGTGCGTTCGGGCGAGCGACTGGTGCTGGTGGGACGCGGCAAGGCATTAGGCGATTGGAATCCCGTGAAGGCCATCACCATGACCGAGCACAACTACAACGAGTGGGTGGCAATACTCGATGCCGAAAAGCTCGACTCGCAGCTCCTGGAATTTAAGTTTGCCATTTCCTCGCACGACAACGATGCAGCCCCGGTGTGGGAAAACTGCGACAACCGCACCGTCAGTGTGGCACCCATGAGCAAAGGCGACGTGGTGACCTACGAGCTCACTCAGGCCACGTTCCCGCTCTACCCCGTGAAGCTCGCCGGCACCGTGGTTCCCATCTTCTCGCTGCGTAGCGAGAAGAGCTTCGGCGTGGGCGACTTTGGCGACCTCAAGCGCATGATCGACTGGGTGACCACCACCGGCCAACGCGCCCTGCAAGTGCTGCCCATCAACGACACCACCATCACCGGGACATGGCAAGACTCCTACCCCTACAACAGCATCAGCATCTATGCACTGCACCCGCAGTACATCGACCTCAACCAGCTGCCACCGCTGCAAGACGCGCTCAAGACAACACAGTTTGAGCAGTTGCGCAAGGAGCTGAACGCCCTGCCTCAAATCGACTACGAGCGCGTGAACAACGCCAAGCGCGAATACCTGCAGCTGCTCTACGACCAGGAAGGAGCCGCCGTGCTCAAGAGCAGCGAGTACAAGGAATTTTTCAATGCCAACAAAGACTGGCTCGTGCCCTATGCCGCATTCTGCTACTATCGCGACCTCTACGGCACAGCCACATTCAGCCAGTGGCCCGACCACCACACCTTTGAGGACGGTGAGCGTGCCGCAATGAGCAATCCTCGCGCCAAGCTCTACAAGGAAGTGGCATTCTGGTACTTTGTGCAATACTTCCTCGACAAGCAGATGCGCAGTGCACATGAGTATGCACTGAGCAAGCACGTGGTGCTCAAGGGCGACATACCCATCGGCATCAGCCGCGACGGCGTGGAGGCATGGGTCGAGCCGAAATACTTCAACCTCAACGGCCAGGCGGGTGCCCCACCCGATGCCTTCTCGGCCAACGGCCAGAACTGGGGCTTCCCC
>DGVT01000049.1:0-3473 GCA_002395965.1 Porphyromonadaceae bacterium UBA4277 | reverse complement strand
AATACTTTGATGCCTACCGCATCGACCATGTGTTGGGATTTTTCCGCATCTGGGAAATCCCCATCGATGCCGTCCACGGTTTGCTCGGACAGTTCTCACCGTCGCAGGGCATGAGTGCCGACGAGATACGCAGCTATGGCCTCAACTTCCAGGAGCAGCTCATGACCGAGCCGTTCATTGCCGACTGGGTGCTCGACCGGGTATTCGGTCCTCACGCCGACATGGTGCGCAAGACCTATGTTGAGCGCGTTCACGACGACATCTACCGCATGCGGCCGGCCTACGACACCCAGCGCAAAGTGGAAGCAGCCTTCAAGGGCAAGGACAGCGACGACGACATCTGGGTGCGCGACGGACTGTACTCGCTCATCAGCGACGTGCTCTTCGTGCGCGACCGCAAGAACCCCGCACTGTTCCACCCACGCATCTCGGTGCAGCACGACTTCATCTACGAGACGCTCTACGGCAACGACAAGGAAGCCTTCAACCGACTCTATAACGACTACTACTACCGCCGTAACAACGACTTCTGGTACCACGAGGCAATGAAAAAGCTGCCGAAGTTGGTACAGGCCACACGCATGCTGGTGTGCGCCGAAGACTTGGGCATGGTGCCCGACTGCGTGTCGTGGGTAATGAACGAGTTGCGCATCTTGAGCCTCGAAATTCAGTCGATGCCCAAGGACGACAAACTCAAGTTCGGCAACCTGAACAACAACCCCTATCGCAGCGTGGCCACCATCTCCACCCACGACATGAGCACACTGCGCCAATGGTGGGACGAAGACTGGGAACGCACACAGCAGTACTACAGCAGCGTGCTGTGGCGAGGCGATGCAGCACCGCACCCGCTGCCGGGCTGGCTCGCCGGCGACATCGTGCGCAACCACCTCACTTGTCCGTCGATGCTGTGCCTGCTCTCGCTGCAAGACTGGCTGGCCATCGACGAGCACCTAAGGCTCGAAGATGCCGATGCCGAGCGCATCAACATCCCGGCTAACCCACGCCACTACTGGCGCTATCGCATGCACATGACCATCGAAGAGCTCATGGGAGCCTCTTCATTCAACACCAAGGTAAAAGACATGATAACCCAAAGTGGACGCAAATGAAAAAAATAGTATTAACCGCATTACTACTGTCGATGCTCACTTGGCTTAATGCTATGGCCGATGATGAAATGACCTATTCGCCACAGCACACCACCTTCTCGGTCACCACGCTCGGCAATGCCCGCAACGTTACATTGCGCCTATATAGCCGGGGCGAAGGTGGCGAGGTGCTGCAGAGCATTTCCATGAAGTCGAAACGGCTCAAAGACGGCAACCGCCTGTGGACGGCAACTGTTAAAGGCGACCACAAAGGCCAATTCTACACCTTCGAAGTGCAGAATGCCAACGGACAGATGCAGGGCGAGACTCAGGGCATCTGGGCTAAGGCCGTGGGTGTGAACGGCAAGCGTGCCGCCATCATCAACATGTCCGAGACCAATCCCGCCGGATGGAACGCCGACTCGCGGCCCGACATTGCTGCCCGCGACCTCGTCGTTTACGAGCTGCATCACCGCGACTTCTCGATCGATGCTTCGAGCGGGCTGCAGCACAAGGGTAAATTCTTAGCACTCACCGAGCCTCGCGCCATCGAGCACCTGAAGCGATTAGGAGTGAACGCTGTTCACATCCTACCGTCGTTCGACTATGCCTCGGTCGATGAGACCCGCCTGGGCGAGCCGCAATATAACTGGGGCTATGACCCGGTGAACTATAACGTGCCCGAAGGCGGCTACAGCACCGATCCTTACCGCCCCGAAGTGCGCATCACCGAGTTTAAGCAGATGGTGCAGGCCCTGCACCGCGCCGGCATCAAGGTAATCCTCGATGTGGTGTATAATCACACCTTCGACATCGGCGCCAGTGCTTTCCAGCGCACCATGCCCGACTATTTCTACCGTCGCAACGCCGACGGCAGCTACAGCAACGGCAGTGGCTGCGGCAACGAGACTGCCAGCGAGCGCCCGCTCATGCGCCGCTACATGGTGGAAAGCGCCAAGTATTGGGTCGATGAGTATCACATCGACGGTTTCCGTTTCGACCTGATGGGCGTGCACGACATTGCCACCATGAATGCCATACGCCAAGCACTGCCCGACGACATCTTCATCTATGGCGAGGGCTGGGCGGCCGGTGGCTGCGCACTGCCTAACGAGCAGTTAGGCATGAAGAGCAACATTGCCGCCATGCCGGGCATTGCAGCCTTTAGCGACGAAATGCGCGACGCACTGCGCGGTCCCTGGGACGGCGACGACAAGGCCGCATTCTTAGGGCGCAAAAAGGGCTTTGAAGAAAGCATCAAGTTTGGCATTGCCGGAGGCATAGAGCATCCACAGGTTGATATCACTAAGGTAAACTACAGCAAGGCTTTCTGGGCAACACAACCCACACAGCTGATTGCCTATGTGAGCTGCCACGACGACATGTGCCTCGTCGATCGCCTCAAGGCCAGCATCCCAGGCATCACCCTCGATGAGGTGATACGCCTCGACCTGCTGGCACAGACGGCGGTAATGACCTCGCAAGGTGTGCCCTTCATGCTCAGCGGCGAGGAGATGCTGCGCACCAAGCGCGGCGTGCACAACAGCTACAACAGCCCCGACAGCATCAATCACCTCGACTGGAACAACCTGGAGCGCTACCCGCAAGTGATGAGCTACTATAGCGGCCTGATAGCCATGCGAAAGGCACACCCGGCATTCCACATGGGCAGTGCCGACATGGTGCGAAAGCACCTGAAATTCCTGCCCTCAAGCGACGGGCTGGTGGCATTTGCCATAACCGGCGCAAAAGAAGTGGGCGATGAGTGGAACAACATCTACGTTGCCCTCAATGCCAATAACGCCGCACGAAACATCGAGGTTCCAAGCGGAAAATATACCGTGGTGTGCAGCGGTGGAATGATTAATTCATGCTGCGGATTAGGAACCACGAGCGGAGGCAAGGTGAGCGTGCCGGCCCAGAGTGCCCTCATCATTCATGACTAATTGATACACAAACCGTTAACACCACACACAACATGAATAGATATTTGCTAATGCTGGCAGGGTGCCTAACTGCAATGATAGTGCAGGGTGCCACCGTGAAGATCGACCGCATCGAGCCCACCAACTGGTATGTGGGCCTCGACCGCGCCGTGCCATCGGTGCAACTGATGATCTACGGTCAGGGCATTCGCGATGCCGAAGTGACTACGCAATACCCCGGGGTAACCATCGACAGCCTTGTGCGCCTCGACTCGCCCAACTACCTGCTCATCTACATGTGCACCGACCATGCCGAAGCCGGAATGATGGAGCTGAACTTCAAACTCGGCAAGGCTAAAAGCACTGTCAAATATGCCCTGAAGCAGCGCGAGAAAAGCGGACGCGAGCGCATAGGCTTCACTAATGCCGACGTGCTCTACATGCTCATGCCCGACCG
>DGVT01000028.1 GCA_002395965.1 Porphyromonadaceae bacterium UBA4277 | reverse complement strand
GTAAACAAGCTGGCTGACGCCTGAACAATTCAGAATTATGAATTCAGAATTATGAATTGGGACAAGCCGTCAAGTAGTGCCAAGCATTGCTTGGTAGCTACGAACTGCAAGCTAAGAGCTCACTGAGCGACTTAACCCTTATTACTTCCCACTCGACCTGTCCTTACTCATCTTTTGGCGGCACCACCTGGGTGAGGTCTTCGTTATTCGACGTCTTGAGGGCCTCAACATATTTGCTGATGCGATGCAGCTCCTGCGGGATGCGTATGCGTTGGGGGCAGTGCGGCTCACACTGTCCGCAGCCTATGCAATGGTCGGCCTGGCGCAGCTTGGGCACCGAGCGGTCGTAGCCCACAAGGAATGCACGGCGAGCCTCGTAGTAGTCGGGCTGCTGCGTCTCACGCGGCACATTGCCCTCGGTAAGGCACTTGTTGTAGTGAACGAATATCGCCGGAATGTCGAGGCCATAGGGGCACGGCATGCAATACTTGCAGTCGTTGCACGGAATGATGTTATAGCTCACATACTCAGATGCTACCGACTCCAGGAAGCGCATCTCCTCGTCGGTAAGGGGCTTCAACGGGCTGTAGGTGATGAGGTTCTCCTTCAGGTGCTCCATGCGGGTCATGCCACTGAGCACGGTGAGCACTCCGGGGAAGGTGCCGGCATAGCGGAATGCCCAGCTCGCCACCGAGTGCTCCGGGTCGCGACGCAGCAGCTTGGCAGCCAGCGGGTCGGGCAGGTTTGCCAGTCGTCCACCGAGCAGCGGCTCCATGATCACTGCCGGAATCTTGCGCTTGTCGAGCTCGGCATACAAATACTCGGCATCGGTGTTGCGGTCGTTAATCTCGTTGGCATATTTCCAGTCGAGATAGTTAAGCTCAATCTGCACAAAGTCCCACTTGATCTTGCCCTCGTCCTGCATCTTCAGGGCAAGGTCGAAGATGGCTATGTCGCCATGATAGCTGAAACCCAAGTTCTTTATCGTGCCTTGCTCGCGCTGCTCGACCAGATAGTCGAGAATGCCATTGGTGATATAACGCTCTTCAAACTCGGCCATGGCATCCTCACCGCCGCCTATCGCGTGCAGCAGCATGTAGTCGATGTAGTCAACTTGCAGTTCCCTGAGCGAGTTCTGGAACATCTCGATGCTTGCCTCGCGCGAACGGGTCTCGGGCGAAAAATTCGACATTTTGGTTGCTATGAAGAACTTGTCGCGTGCATGGCGCTTCAGGGCTATGCCCGTGCAATGCTCGCTGCGCCCGCGGCAATAGGCGGGCGATGTGTCGAAGTAGTTCACGCCATGCTCTATGGCATAGTCCACCTGGCGGTTCACCATTTCCTGATCGATCTCTAATTCGCCCTCTTCGCGAGCCGAGCCATGGTCGCCTACAGTGGGCAGACGCATCATGCCGTAGCCAAGCAACGACACTTTCTCGCCGGTCTTGGGGTTGGTGCGATAGGTCATCTTGCCCACCGGCGGCTCCTGTTCGGTTGTCGCCTGCTTTTGCTCGGTAACACAACTCACCACAGCAGGAGCTGCGGCAGTAGCTGTGCCTATGCCTAAAGCCTTGAGAAATGCGCGACGTGAATATTTCTTATTTTCCATATCTTCTACTTATAAATCTTAACCCTTGAATACTTATTATAATCTCTGTGTCATCGGTGAAAAATGTGTGAGGTCATAGTGGCGTGCGCCAGCCACACTTAACCCTTATTACTTATTACTTCCTACTTAATACTTACTACTTAATCAAATCGTCTTATGCACCTCATGCCCTTCTACATAGATTGCACTGAAAGGCCTTGCCGGGCACACATATTCACATGCACCGCAGCCTATGCACTTGGCGGCATCCACTGCCGGCACCATGGGCGACAGGTCGTCGTCGGGGTCGCTGGGCACCATCATGATGGCACCACTGGGACAGTGCCGCGCACAGTTGCCGCACGACACGCCGTCGGTGAGCACAACGCAGTTCTTTTTCACCCACACGGCATGACCGATCTGCGTGGCCGATTTCTCGGCTGTGTCGATGGGTTTGATGGCACCGGCCGGGCACACCTCGCTGCAGCGTGTGCACTCGGGGCGGCAATAGCCGCGCTCATAGCTCATGGTGGGCTGCATAAGGGTGAGCAGGTTGCCGCTGGGACGTAGCACGCCGTTGGGGCACTGCGACACACACAGCTGGCAAGCAGTGCAGTGCTGAGCCATGTTCTTGGCACTCACCGAGCCCGGAGGGGTGAGAGGCGTGGTGCGCACAGGCACCTTTTTATCTTCGATTTCGGCCAGCCCGCCGTCAACCTTCTTCCCCGCCTGGGCGAGAGCAGCATGGGTAGCTACCGCAGCACCACCTATCAGGAATGCACGGCGGGCCTCGTTGGCCATGGGTTCGTCGGCAACAGTAGCCGGCTTCAATGCCTTGGGATGGCTGTAGTGCAGAGCGTCGAACTTGCAGTGCTTCAAGCAGTCGCCACAGGTCACGCAACGGGTATAGTCCACCGTGTGGCTCTTAAAGTCGATGCAGCTGCCCTTGCAATTCTTGCTGCACAGGCCGCAATTCTTACATTTCTCCACATCAAAGTGCACCTTGAGCCACGAGAACTTTGAGACGTAGCCAAGCACCGTGCCCACCGGACAGATGGTGTTGCAATAGGTGCGTCCGCCTCGCCACGCCAGCACACCCACTATGATGAGCGTGAGCACAGCAACGACCAGCGTGGGCACACTCTTGAGCCACACCTCGCGACTATAGAAAGCATAGCTGTTATAGTGCTCGGCAACAGCGGCAAGGGCATTATTGCACCAGATGTAAACGGGCTGAAGCAAATTACCGGCAATGCGACCATAAGCACTGTAGGGCGCTAACAGCGCAACCAGCGAACCCAAGCCGGCAACCAGTGCCACAACAAGCACCACGAGCATTGCCACACGCAGCCAGGTGAGTGCAGGAGAATAAGAAAAACGGTTTTTCTTCACTCGGCCGTGAACGTGAGAGATTATGTCTTGCATCACACCTAACGGACATATCACCGAGCAATAAATCCTTCCGAAGATTAAAGTGAGAACTATAAGACCTACTATCACTGCAAAGTTAAGAGCAAGAACTGCAGGCAAAAACTGAACTTTTGCCATCCAGCCCAGCCAGCGATGAGCAGCACCCGAGATGTCGAGCAGTAGCACATTTATCAGCACGAAAAACACTACCGCCAGTGCCACCCTAATGTTGTGAAGTTTCATAAAACAGTATGATTAAAAAGTTATTAGCCTACTTTATTTGTCAACTAAAAAAACGATAGAGTATAGTAAACGCATTAATAATTTTTGCGCTAAAGTAGTAAAAATATTGCTGAAAGCAAAATCCTGTAATATTTTGTGCTTGAATAACGCAATAATTATGCAAATCACACTGCAACATGCCCGAAAAGCCCGCACCCCGTCGCCCGGCAGTCCCAGTTCTGGCGGATTTATAATCCGCCAGGGCTTAACTGGGGATTTGCAATCCCCGCGCCGGCACGGCACATCGGTAGCCCTCACGGGGTGGCGGATTGCAAATCCGCATGTTACCTTGCGGCCGGATTTCAAATCCAGCCGAACGAGGAAATCACACTGCAACATGCCTGAAAAGTCCGCACCCCGCTGCCAGGGCCAGTTCTGGCGGATTTATAATCCGCCAGGGCTTAACTGGGGATTTACAATCCCCGTGCCGTCCCGGCACATCGGTAGCCCTCACGGGGTGGCGGATTGCAAATCCGCAGGTTACCTGGCGGCCGGATTGAAATCCAGACGAACGAGGATTATGAATGAGTCGCGATCGTTCACGTCGTCAACGTCAACAACATAGTCACCATTAAAATCACTGATATCATCTAGGAAATGACGGCTATATAATTGTTTGCCTAAAATAATATTTATGGCGTGGTTTACATCATCTACATCGATTAATTCATGTCCGTTATACGGGCCGTAATAACTTGTTCCACGATAGATTATATCTCCGGCAGACGTTTCTTGCTGTGCCAGACCTAATAATCTCGGGCAAATGCAAGTTGGCACAATTGTTGAAGTGAACCCTAACCCCGATGTCACAGGCTCAGACCATTGGGAAGAGGCCGTAGAGCATGGCGTCGATGCGGTCGGTAACCTGAATGAAATCCTCGGGACGGTCACCAAACTTGCAGTTGTCGCCATCGATGACCAAAATCGGGCCTTTGTAGCCGGCAATCCACTGCTCGTAGCGCTTTTCCAGTCCTTGCAGATAGTCGAGGCGCATGGTCTGCTCATACTCGCGCCCACGCTTCTGTATTTGCGCCACAAGCGTGGGTATGCTCGAACGGATGTATATCATCAGGTCGGGGAGCTTCACGAGCGACATCATAAGGTCAAACAGGTCTTTATAATTGGCAAAATCACGGTCGCTCATCATGCCCTGATCATGCAGATTTGGGGCAAAGATGCAGGCATCCTCGAAGATGGTGCGATCCTGAATGATGATTTCACTGCTCTTAGAGATTTCCACCACCTCCTTGAAGCGCTTGTTGAGGAAGTAAACCTGCAGGTTAAATGACCAGCGTTCCATGTCGGCATAGAAATCGGCCAGATAGGGATTATCGCTCACCGACTCATAACGCGGTTGCCAGCCGTAACGCTCGGCAAGCATGCGCGTGAGCGTTGTCTTTCCGCATCCTATGTTTCCTGCTACTGCTATGTGCATAATATCGTATGTTTTAATGTTATAATTTATTCAGATGGGAACAATCCAAACAGAAGCCTGTCGATGCGAGTGGTGATGCGCGCAAAGTCGGCGGGATTGTTTTCGAAGTCGATATCGTCTTTCTCCACTATCATCACTCGCCCTTTGTACTGGCGCGTGATGAAGTCCTCGTAACGGTTATTCAGATTTTCGAGATATTCGAGCTGCATCGTCTGCTCATAGTCACGGCCACGCTTCTGAATGTTACCCACCAGATGCGCCACCGATGCACGAAGATAAATCATCAGGTCGGGGAGCTTTACCACTGTCAGCATCTGCTCAAAGAGCTCCATATAGGTGTCGTAGTCACGATCAGAAAGGTGGCCCATAGCCTTGTTGTTGGCCATAAACACATACACTCCCTCAAAGATTGAGCGGTCTTGAATTATCGTGCCTGCTGATTGTGATATCTGCAACAGGTCGCGAAAACGCTCCTTGAGGAAATACACTTCGAGGTTAAACGACCAGCGGTGAATGTCGCGATAATAATCCTCGAGATAGGGATTATGGTCAACCGACTCAAAACGCGGTGTCCAGCCGTAGTGCTTGGCGAGCATGCGCGTGAGGGTTGATTTACCGCTTCCGATATTTCCAGCTATTACTATGTGCATGACGATTGATTTCGTCTGCAAAAATACTGATTTATGGCGTATTTTCCTAATGAAATCATAATAAATGAAGCCATTAATATCATTATATTCTGATTATGATTAGTTTACATCGCCCACACAAGCCTCACAGAGGTTGTTTTTAGACTATAAGCAACATAAGAGCACATAAGGGCTGGCGCCTGAACAATTCAGAATTCAGAATTATGAATTGACCTCACACTTAGTTTTTTACACTATAAGTAACATAATAAGGGCTGGAGCCTGAACAATTCAGAATTATGAATTGGGACAAAGCGTCAAGTAGTGCCAAGCACCGCTTGGTAGTAACGAGCAACATGGCTACTCATCGGTCTGAGCCAGGGCCGACTTAATCAGGCGAGCCTTGGACTCACCCACAACCTCGGCCAGCTGCTCAAAAGAGGCTTCGCGCACACGCTTCACACTCTTGAAATGCCTGAGTAGCAGGCTTTTAGTCACCTCTCCTACCCCTTTCACATCATCAAGCAACGAGTGCGTTTGGCGTTTTACACGCTGCTTGCGGTGATGAGTAATGGCAAAGCGGTGTGCCTCGTCGCGCAGGCGCTGTATAACCCTTAACGTCTCGCTGTTTTTATCGATGTAAAGCGGCACACTGTCGCCTGGGAAATAGATCTCATTTAGCTGCTTGGCTATGCCGATGGCTGCAATGCGATCGCTCACGCCTATTGCCTGCAGGGCCTCTACTGCCGTGCTTAGCTGGCCTTTGCCACCATCCACGACGATGAGCTGGGGCAAAGGTTCACCCTCGGCAAGCAGGCGCGAATATCGCCTGGTGATCACTTCGGTCATCGAGGCATAGTCGTCGGGGCCGGTCACCGTCTTTATATTGAAATGTCGGTAATCCTTTTTGCTGGGTTTAGCATTGCGAAACACCACGCAGCTTGCCACAGGCGACGTGCCAGAAATGTTTGAGTTATCGAAGCACTCGATGTGGCGAGGCAAAACGGTGAGGTGTAAATCACGCTGCATTGTGGTGAGTGTGCGAGTGGCACGCTGCTCGGGATTGAGCTTTTCCATACGGTTGATTTTATCGGCGAGATATTGGCGCGCATTCTTCAGGCCTATCTCGAGCAATTTGCGTTTGTCGCCACGTTGCGGAATGACAAAATTCAACCCTTCAAACTCCACATCCGGTATCACGTTCACAATTACCTCGGTCACACGATCGGCCTTATAAGTCTCGGCAAACCGATGCCTTATTTCCTGAATAGCCAGCGACATCAGCTCTTCGTTGCTGTCGTCGGCCGACTTTATGCGATATTCCAGGGTAATGCTTTGCACCACCGAGCCGCCACGCATGTGCATATAGTGAACAAAAACCGCTGCATCCTCATCGCGCACAAGAGCAAAAACATCGATATTGTGAATCGACGGGCTGACGATCACCGACCTTGCGCGCAACTTTTCTATTGCCAGATATTTACGTTTCAGCTCATTAGCTTCCTCAAAGAGCAGAGCTTCAGACAGGCGCTGCATCTCCCCCATCAAATAATCGCTCACCTGCTTGGTGTCGCCATTCAGTATCGACTTCACATCGTCGATATAACCATTATACACCTCCGGCTCCACCAGGCCACGGCAACAGCCTTCGCAGCGCTTAATGTGGTATTGCAAACATAATGAGTGCTTTTGCCTCTCTATTGTTTCACGTGAAACAATGTGATTGCAGTTCCTCAACGGGTAAATGCGGTCGATAGCATCGAGCAAAGCATGAGCAGCCTCCACTTTGGGATATGGGCCATAATACTTCGCGCCTTTGCGCAGAGCATCACGAGTCATGAAAACCCGGGGATACAATTCCTTCGTTATGCAAATCCAGGGATAGGATTTGTCATCCTTCAGAAGAACGTTGTAACGTGGCTGAAATTCCTTAATCAGGCTATTCTCGAGATCAAGGGCCTCTTCCTCGGTATTGACAACCGTGTATTGCAAATCATGGATGTTGCGCACAAGCATATTGGTGCGCTGCACAGTGTGTACCTTATTAAAGTAAGACGAGACGCGGCGTTTGAGATTTTTTGCCTTACCCACATAGATTATCACGCCATCCTTGTTATAATAGCGATACACACCGGGAGTTTCGGGCAACAGCGATATTTTAAGCTTCAACTCATCAGTCATCGGTAGGCAAATTCAATGGGTATAACGTCACAGATGCAGGTTACGATCACTATTAGCAAGCATGTTGAGACAAAGAAATTTTGCTCTGGCTAAAAAGTCCAATCATTCTGATTCATACAGGCGATTTCGGCCCATTCAAAAATCAAACAGCGACGTAACTTCTACGTCTTGCGGCAGCTTATCACGGCCTTTGAGTGCCTTGATCGAGCACAAGAAATTGATGTAGATAGCACGAGGATTCATCGATTTCACAAGCTCGTAAGCAGCCTGCATAGTCCCACCGGTAGCCAAAAGGTCGTCGTGAATAACCACAACATCGTCGGGAGTGATTGCGTCGCGATGCATCTCAATAGTATCGGCACCATATTCCTTTTCATACGTCGCCGATATAGTGTCGGCAGGCAGCTTTCCGGGTTTGCGGATGGGAACGAAGCCGGCCCCCAGCCTTACGGCCATCAACGCGCCGCCAATAAATCCGCGCGATTCAATTCCCGCAACTTTAGTAACACCACGGTCACGATATAATTCTTCAAGGGCATCGGCCATTAAAGTCAAAGCCTCAGGATTTTTCAGGGCTGTTGTGAGATCCTTAAATTGCACTCCTTTTACAGGAAAATCGGGAATGTTTCGCACCAGCGCTTTCACGCAGTCAAAATTTCTATTAGTCATAAATTCAAAGGTTTATACATGTTTCACGTGGAACAATTCATCTTCCAAGCAACAGCAGAATTACATTTATGTCGCTGGGTGAAATGCCTGGAATGCGGGATGCTTGTCCCACTGTCTCGGGATTAATTCGTTTTAACTTCTGCCGCGCTTCGATACTCACTTGGGTCAGGCTATCATAATCAAGTTTACCCTTGAGGGTCACATTGTCGAGCCGTGACATGCGCGACGCCACGAGTTGTTCGCGCTCGATGTAGCCACTATACTTAATCTTAATTTCAGCCGCCTCGATGATTTCTTGTTTTCTACTCATCTCAAGGCCGCCAACAAGTTCTTTCAGGTCGGCAATCAAGTCACACAATGTGCTAATGTCGAGCTGAGGACGAAGTATCAGGTCATAGAGTTTGACAGGCTGACGCAATATCGACAAGCCATTACGTTCAAGATATGGGTTAACAAGCTCAGGTTTAACGCTATAGGTACGCGCAAAATCAATGATATCATCGATTGCCCTCTTCTTCGCCAACATTAATTCATAACGTCGGTCATCTACAAGCCCGATTTCGCGGCCAACGGGTGTCAACCTTAGGTCGGCATCATCTTGGCGCAGGAGAATGCGGTGCTCGGCTCGTGAAGTAAACATTCGGTAAGGCTCGTCAACACCTTTTGTAACCAGGTCGTCGATCAAAACCCCTATGTAGGCTTCGTCGCGGGCCAACGTAAACGGGTCCTCCCCTACCACTGCGCGATGTGCATTAACTCCGGCAACAAGGCCCTGACCGGCAGCTTCCTCATAGCCCGTAGTGCCATTCACCTGACCTGCAAAATATAGGTTTTTTACCAGTTTAGTTTCGAGTGTATGATGCAACTGTGTGGGGTCGAAATAGTCATATTCGATAGCATAGCCGGGTCGATAGAGTTGCACATTTCGCAAAGCCGGAATCTTTTGCAGAGCTCCAAGTTGTGCTTCCCACGGCAGTGATGATGAGAACCCATTGAGATACATCTCATGAGTTGTTTCACCCTCCGGCTCTATGAAAAGCTGATGAGAGTCACGATCGGCAAAAGTCACGATCTTGGTTTCGATGCTGGGGCAATAACGCGGACCGACACTTTGGATTTGACCATTATACAAAGGAGAATCACCGAGCGAGGCGCGCAGCACTTCGTGAGCCTCGGCATTAGTATAGACTATCCAGCAAGGACGTTGCTTGAGCGATGAGTGCACGTCGGGCAAAAACGAGAAATGATGGAAATCATGGTCCCCTTCCTGTATTGTAGCCTGAGAGTAGTCGATACTTCGTCCGTCGATGCGCACGGGCGTTCCCGTCTTCATTCGGCCCGTTTCGAAACCTGACGCTACTAATTGCTCGGTAATTCCATGGGCAGCCGGCTCGGCCACTCTCCCACCCTGCATCTGGGCTCGTCCCACATGCATCAGTCCATTAAGAAACGTTCCGGCTGTGAGAATGACAGTCTTAGCCCCAAAGGTGACTCCGAGCTGCGTTTTCACCCCCTCTACCCTATCATCATTTATAACAAGTTGATTTACAGAGTCTTGCCATATATACAGATTGGGCGTATTTTCCAGCACATGCCGCCATTGCGCACTAAAATAGGCACGATCGGTCTGCGCACGAGGGCTCCACACTGCAGGGCCCTTGCTTCGGTTCAGCATCCTGAATTGTATGGTTGAGCGGTCGGTTATTATGCCCATCATTCCGCCCAAGGCATCAATCTCACGCACAATCTGCCCCTTGGCAATGCCACCCACGGCCGGATTACAGCTCATCTGCGCAATCTTATTCATGTCGATCGTAATCAGCAGCGTGCACGAGCCCAGACGCGCGGCGGCATGAGCAGCCTCGCAACCGGCATGGCCGGCTCCTATCACTATCACATCATAGTCTTTAATCATGTAATAAAATATCAGAAGGGATAATGGCGAGTGCACGATTTTCGTGAGCTTCCATAATTTCACGCTCGCCCGGACCTTTATCATTAATGCCACACAAATGCAGAACGCCGTGAATGACCACGCGCAGCAACTCGCTGCCGTAGTCACACGCGAGCATCTCGGCATTGCTGGCAACAGTGTCGAGCGAAATCACCATATCGCCCGAAATGCGCCGGCTATTGCTATAGTCAAACGTAATAATGTCGGTATAGTAGTCGTGCTGTAGAAACTCTCTGTTGGTTGACAGGATGTATGCATCATTGCAGAATATATATGTGAGCTGCCCCACTACCCTATTATGAGCATGAGCCACAGCCTCGATCCATGCCACGAGAGCACTCTCGTTCAGTCGAGGCAATTCAACATGTTCTGCCATCAAACAGACCTTAGACATCAAGTGTTTCTAATTAGGACACAAAATTACAAAATTCCTCGATAGTTATCAAATATCTGGGCACAGGAATTTTTTGAGCAAAAAATCTCAACAGCAAAAAAGCAATCTAACTTTCTAATTTTCTGCAAAATGATAGATTTTTGAGCCGCTGAGAATTAATTTTTTGAGAAGACCATGGGCAGTTTATCGAAAAAACGAGGTTTTTGGCACACAATTTGCAATATAATTTAACAAAGTTTGGTTGCACGAAACAACCGTAACAGTTTGTTAATTTATGTTTAGTTTTGCGAACGTTTGAATTATACTTGGAATTGTTGAGCAAAACCAGTAATTTTGGAAAAACTAAAACTTACAACTATGATTGACTATTTTTCTCAAAATCTGTGGCAACTATGGGCCATCGTGAGCATCCTATGCCTGATACTTGAACTCTCGTCAGGCGATTTCTTCATTATGTGCTTCTCAATAGGAGCTTTTGTGTCGCTCATTGCCGCTCTGTGCGGCACCACGTTCACCGCTCAGGTCATCATCTTTGCCATTGCCTCGGCACTGAGCCTGTGGCTTGTGCGTCCTGTCGCCTTGCGCTACTTCCACAAGGCTAAAGATGAGCGCGTAAGCAATGCCGAAGCACTGATAGGTAGGGTGGGGCGCGTGAGTGAAGACATCGACCAGAACGGCTACGGACGCGTGGCAATCGACGGCGATGACTGGAAAGCTACTTCGGCCGACGGACAACCCATAGCCAAGGGCACACGTGTGACCGTGCTTGCAATCGACAGCATCATCATCACCGTGCAACCTGCATCACAAGAAGATAATTAACACCATTTCAACAACTTAAAACATCAAAAAAATATGGACATCGTAACAATTCTTTTAATAGCAATCGTCGTGTTTGTGCTCATTCTCGTGAAAATGAGCCTGGTCATCATTCCACAATCAGAAACACGCATCATCGAGCGCCTGGGAAAATACTACGCAACACTCAAGCCAGGCATCAACATCATCATCCCATTCATCGACAAGGCCAAGACTATCGTTGCAATGACGGGCGGACGGTATCACTACACAAGCTCCATCGACCTGCGCGAACAGGTATATGACTTCGACAAACAGAACGTGATTACCAAAGATAACGTGCAGACACAAATCAACGCACTTCTCTACTTCCAAATTGTGGATCCGTTCAAGGCTGTGTATGAGATTAATAACCTGCCCAACGCTATCGAGAAGCTGACTCAGACCACACTGCGTAACATCATCGGTGAACTGGAACTTGACGAGACACTTACCTCACGCGACACCATCAACACCAAGCTGCGCGCCGTGCTCGACGATGCCACCAACAAGTGGGGCATCAAGGTCAACCGCGTTGAACTTCAAGACATCACACCGCCACAGAGCGTGCTCCAGGCCATGGAAAAACAGATGCAAGCCGAGCGCAACAAGCGAGCCACAATCCTCACAAGCGAAGGACAGAAAGCGGCTGCCATCCTGCAATCGGAGGGACAGAAAACAGCTCGCATCAATCAGGCCGAAGCCGACAAGCAAACCGAAATCCTGCGCGCCGAAGGTGAAGCACAAGCACGCATCCGCAAGGCCGAGGCCGAAGCAGTAGCCATCGAAAAGGTGAGCGAAGCCGTTGGAAAGAGCGCTAATCCGGCTCATTATCTCATCGCACAAAAGTATATTGCAATGCTACAGGAAGTGGCAAGCGGCGACAAAACAAAGACCGTGTATATGCCATACGAAGCCACTAATCTCATGGGCTCGATAGGTGGCATTAAAGATCTCTTCAAAGAGAGCTAACGGCAAAGGCCCGCATGGCCTGACGCAACAGCTAAAAGAGTGGGGTAGGAGAGGGCTAAATTATTCATAGCCAACTCTTTCACCCACTCTTTTTTATACAAGTTACAACAGTCATAAAACTGCACATTACTTGTGACTTAGAAGCCAAAACGAGGCTCAGATTTTGCAAACTTATAAGAAAAGTGCAAAATATTTTTTGACAGTTGACAAATAGTTTGTACCTTTGCACCGCAAAACAAAGAGTTCGGGGTGTAGCACAGTTGGTTAGCGCGCCACGTTCGGGACGTGGAGGTCGGAAGTTCGAGTCCTCTCACCCCGACCCGACAGGGGATAACAAGCAGTCAGCCTGCAAGTTATCCCTTATTTTTTTGATTTTGCCGGGACAAAATCGGGACAACACTGTTTTCCCCGCCGTCCCGACCGATCGAGACAACCGCTTGAAAATAGGCACATTAAAGGCTTAAATTCTGGTGCGAAAATGGGACAAAAACGGGACAACGCTTCAAAATCGCTGTCCCAACGAAGTACAATGTTATGGCATTTCCCCCAAAGAAATGTCAAAAAAAAATGTGTGCATACAGTCCACGCAAAGACTTTGTCATTTTTTGTGACAAAGTTAGTGACATAGACGCAGCGCAAAAAAGACAAGCGACAGCCTGTAGCCGTCGCCTGTTTTTGGATGCCTTATTTCGATACCGCCATCTTGCGTCGCCTCACTCGCGACGGGTGCTTCATGTCGAGCCACTTGTTTTTGAAGTGCTCATGCACCGTGCTCGTCTCGGGGGTGATGGCCATCATGCCACGGCAGAACCAAAACCATCCGGCACGCAGCGAAGCCGACACGGCGATGCCCACAAGGGCGGCCACTATCAACCAGAAGGCTATCACCAGCAAGCCGAGAATCACGACGATGATGCCACCGAGGACGACACCACAGGTACCGAGGATGTCGGAGAATATGCCAAAGAAGTAAATCATAGTCGTGTCGCTCTTTACATTTTAGACTGCAAAAACTGTGCCTGAACTCACGTTAGTTTAATCTGTCTCGCCTCACGTACAGTCGGCATCATTCACGGCTTAACAATGATTTTGGAGGTCGATGTGCTGCCGTCGCCATAGGTGGTCACTTTGATGTTGACTCCGTCGAAGGGGCGCGAATTGCGCATGCCAGCCATGTTCACATACTCCACCTTCACAACTTGTTTATCGGCAAGTTCCATGTCGTCCACCGCGCTGGGACCGGCCTTAGGCAAATGAGCATTGAACCACTCAACATTGGCAATCAATGCCGATTTAAGCCGGTCAACCCGGTCATCGAGTGTTGCGCTACTGGTATAATTCCAGCGGATTTTTTCCTGTTCAAAAGCCTCGCGGCACGGTAGCAGATGGTCGTCGATATAGTCCATCCACTGCTGCACCCGGTGTGGGTAAAACTCGCTCCATGCGAGCCGCACGGCAAGGCAGAAGTCCTCGTCCTTAATCAGTTCTTCGATCCAGTGTGGAGTGAAGCCATAGGATGTTTTCATCCTGAATGTGTAATCGGTTTTCTCGCGCTGGTTGCACGCCAGGTCCCACAATGGCCCTGCCACCCAGCGGGCATCATCCTCCATGTCCTTGTGCAGATAGAAACTGCCGTGAAAGCCATCGCTATTGTCGAGCACTTCCTGAATGATAAAATACCGCGCCATAGCATCCACATCAATCGAATTCTCCCATGTGCTTCCTGTTTTATCATCGGTGTAAATTGCCTCATTGATAGCCTTAAACTCATTAAGCAGCCATGTTTTCTGGGGTGCCGAGAGCGAATCGGGTGAGTGATAGGTGATGTTGATATTCCACTTTGAATTTTCCTTGAACATTATCTGGTTTGGCTCCACATAATTGTCCACTTCCACGAGCCAGCCGTAGGGAATAGTGTTTTCATCCACATTCCAGTTAGGCTGCTCGTAGATGTTGAGGCGGTTCTTGGCGATTCGGTTAGTCTCGGTCAGCAGGTAAAGCCCCAGGTAATCACCATTGAGAACAACTTCGAGCGGCCTGGTGGATGGTGTCCAGTCCATGCCGAACATCTCGCCTAAGTTCATTCCCACCACCGTGGGCTCATAGAACTTGAGAAGTGCCCAATGCTTGTTGCTGGCCATGCCCAGCAGGCCGGCCTTTTCGCCCAGCTTGATTTTATATGGTTTCTTTGCCCCTTTCCACGACGAGTGGCCCCTGCCACGCACTTCAAGTGGCAGGGGGCTGTCTTGTGAACCCACGTTCATAGCCGGGTTTTGGCTATCAACAATATAGTAGCTACCGGGCACATACACCGTTTTAGACGTGATCGGGCGGTGGTTCTGCGTTTCGATATACATCACAGGCAGGGTACCCGTCTGCGCACCCACGGCCAACGGCAAAAACGCCACCATGATAACAGACGCTACTTGCATTGCATAGCTATAAAGTTTTAACAATAATTGCTGCATAGTTGCTTTTATATGGTTTTGAATAATTGCTAAATCTTTAGCTTGGATTGGGCACAATCATATGTTTTTATTTGTGCTTGCGGTATTTGTAGCTCACACCCAGGTTATACATGATGAATGCCTGAATGTCGGTATATTCGTCGATAACCTTTGAGATGGGCTTGCCGTGGCCATGACCGGCGTTGGTGTCGATGCGGATGATCTTGATGGCATTGCCGGTGTTGCTGGCCTGCAGCTGCGCGGCATACTTGAACGAGTGTGCCGGCACCACGCGGTCGTCATGGTCGCTGGTGGTGACCATCACGGCAGGGTAGGGCGTGCCGTCGTTGTGAATGGTGTGCAGCGGGCTGTAGCCCTTGAGGTATTCAAACATTTCGCGACTGTCGTCGCTGCGGCCGTAGTCGGGCGCCCAGTTCCAGCCTATGGTGAAGTTGTGATAACGCAGCATGTCCATCACACCCACCTGAGGCACTGCAGCTCCCCACAGGTCGGGGCGCTGGTTGACAACGGCTCCCACGAGCAAGCCGCCGTTACTGCCGCCATTGCAGGCAATTTTTCCCTTGCTGGTATAGCCTTGCTTGATAAGATATTCAGCGGCTGCAATGAAGTCGTCAAACACGTTCTGCTTCTTCATCTTGGTGCCTGCTTCGTGCCACTGCTCACCATACTCGCCGCCACCGCGCAGGTTGGTATAGGCACAGATGCCGCCCATGTCGAGCATGGCAAACGGGGTGCGCGAGTAGCTGAACGCCGGATTCATGCTGATGTTGAAGCCACCATAGCCATAGAGGAACACCGGGCGCTTGCCGTCGCGCTTGAGCCCCTTCTTGTAGATGAGGAACATGGGGATGCGTGTGCCGTCCTTGCTGGGGTAGAACACCTGCTCGGTGACGTAGTCATCGGGGTTAAGAGCCACCTTGGGGGCAAACAGCTGGCGCGACTTGCCGGTGGCCATGTCGTAGGCATATACGGTGGTCGGGAACGTGTAGCTGGTGAAGCTGTAGAACACCTCAGCGTCCTTGGCCTTGCTGCTGAAACCCACCGAGCCGAATGTGGGAAGCTCAATGTTGCGCACGAGCGTGCCATCGAGGTCATAAACGGCAGGGTGCGACGATGCGTCGCGATCGTAGGTGAGGATGAACTTGTGATTGGCAAGCTGTGCACCGCTGAGCACTGCATCCTGTTCGGGAATGGCGTCACGGCGCGTGGCGGCATTGAGGTTCTCGGCATCAAACGAGATAATCTTATATCGCGGTGCATTGTCGTTGGTCATCACAAAGATCTTACCGCCATCCACACCTATAGGATTATAACTGTAAACATCGCTCGACGCCAATTTCACATAGTGCGGGTTGCGGTCTTTCAAGTCCTTGGCATATAGGGTGATGGCTTCTCCGTCGCTTTGTGCGATGAACACATACCGCTCATCGCCCATCACTATTGCCTGGTGAAACAGCAGCGGGCCGGTCTTTTCTTCAAATTCCACATAGTCTTCACTTTGCGGCGTGCCCAACTTGTGATAGCACACGCGATGAAACTCGTTCTTCGACGACAGCTCCGACTCGGGCTCGTCGTAGCAGCTGTAGAAGAAGCCATCGCCCAGCCACTGGGCATCGGTGAACTTTGCCCACTTGATGTGGTCGTCGAGCACCTGTCCGGTGGTCATGTCTTTCACGAAGATTTCGTTCCAGTCACTGCCGTTGCGGGTGATGGTGTAGGCCAAGTAGCGGCCGTCTTTAGAGAAATTAATCTGCTGCAATGCCACAGTGCCGTCGGTGCTCAGCGTGTTGGGGTCGAGTGCCACACGCGGCGCGCCGTCCATCGAGTCTTGCACATAGAGCACACTTTGGTTTTGCAACCCGTCGTTCTTGAAATAGTAGTATTTGTCCTCTACCTTGAACGGTGTGCCCCACTTGGCGTAGTTGGCAAGCTCGGTGATGCGTTTTTTAATGTCGGCACGAAATGGGATCTTGGCCAGATAGTCGTGCGTGACTTTGTTTTGAGCTTTCACCCACTGCGCCGTCTCCTCGCTGCGGTCGTCTTCGAGCCAGCGATAGGGGTCGGGAACACGGGTGCCGAAATACACATCGACGGTATCGACGCGCTTAGTCTCGGGATAATTCACTTTCGCATTGACATCTACTGCGGTGCCAATAAGCAATGCGCTACACATGATAATGGATTTGTTCATGATTCAGTTAAAGTATTATATTTCTTATTGTTGTTTTATCAAGGTGAAACGACATTGTGTCGCATAATAACCACTATAGGGGCAAATGATTTTTGGAATTTATGCCAACATAACGATAATAATATGAGGATTTATCAGACATATATAAATACCCTAATCCGTGTCGGGCTCATCTGTTATGTGTGTCAGAAAATGCATTCGATATAGTTCCTTTTCCTGCTCGCGAAAGGCTTTGCCACTGCGCAAAATAAAGTTTCGCCAGGCCGACGTTTTTGGAAATGTATCAGCCAAGGTATCAAAATTCGGAAGATTCTTACAACCATCGATGGCGGTACTGTGGAGCATGACAGGCATGCCATAACCGAAGAAAAATTCGCTGACACCAGTATTTGCAAAGGCATACTCGTAAGCAATAACGACAAAATGAGTAAAGCTAACCTTCTTCAAATGCTGGCAGTTGTAGAAACCGAATGGTGCCACGCCTCTGACATCAATGTCGCCTATTTGGTTAGGGACGACAAGTGTGCCGCGCACGTTGTCTTTGTCGCATGAGAGAATGCCTATCAGACTGTTCGCTACAAACACTGTCAGTTCCACCTTGTTCGATTCATCTACAATGATTTGGAAAGGACAGAGCGTATATTCATCTTCAAAGTATTCCTGTATCGTGGTCGTCCATTGCGCCACATCCTCCCATATATACTTGTCAAAGTGAACTGACAGTACAATCCGCAGACGTTTTTTCCCATCTACCTCATGCAGATACTTGTCACCGGTCATCAATGTTGGTCGCTGTTGACACCATCCATGCTCTTCAATCTCTTCAGTATATTCTATTATGTGTGGCATGCTATTTCAATCATCATTATGTCGATCTATTGACAGATTTTGGTTTTATGTAAATCTAATAATCTATGAAATCAGATTACTACAAAGCCCACAATACTTCTACTTGACCAAAAAGTATATTTCAATTGGCCATTCATCCATATTTGGTAATAATAGCCACTTTGCACAAGGGCATAAAGGTCGCTGCCATATAGTTGCAACTGTAATCCGTATGAATAAATGTCAGGATAATCGTCGGGGTTGGAATTATGATGATAACTTTCACGATTTCCGTCAACCCAAAGGGTGGCTTTATTATCTTCATATCCCAAGGCATATACATGGCCGCTGGTCTCAATGACATCAATTACTTCGCCCCAGGCAGAACTTGAACTTGTAGATAATTCTGTCAATTTCTTATCAATCCAAATGGCTGGCTTACCAACATCATTTTTTATTATACAACCGCCAATGATTGTGTGTGACGACCCCGAAGCATAGATACAATCGGCCGTTGCACCCGCCATAGCACCTTCATACTCGGTGTTTACTTGTAGGTATTCCTTTTTACCATCAGTCCACAACACGGGATAATAATAATCAAGGCCGTTATAATCATCATATTCATAACCAACAAGATAACATTTGTTGTTGGATGCTGTCATATCTTTGCATTGAACTTTACGAGCAGGATCATCCTGGCGAATTGGATTGCCATTTTTGTAAATATATAAGGCTGATTTATTATAATCTTCCCATTGCGATGTTAACAGGTATATGTCATCATAGCGCTTGCAAATCAAAAATGAATAAGTAATTGGGTATGGTTGGCTGTATTCTTTCACAGTAACCCATTCTCCGTTTTTCCAATAGCCTAAACCTCCATATTTCTCGTTTTCAAGATATTCACCAGTAACATAATAATTTTCGGCAAAAGGAATTATTTGATTGGAATGTTCACAATTCGGCAAAGTGGATACTAATTCCCCATTTTGATTGAACAAATGTCCACTTTCATCCATAATCATAATGGTGCGTTCTGATTCTGGTTTTACTTGAATGGGTTGTCCTGTTGGCTCGTCAGAATCATTACTGCAGGAAGTAAGCATGCTGCTCACTATCATAATAGCAAGAATATGAATAAATACTCGTTTCATTTTAATATGATTTGAATAGTGATGATGTACAAATTATAGCGTGCCTTGCTCGATGCGCACGCAGATGCGCTCGATCATGGCATCGTCTTTGTTCTTTTCGGGATGAAAACCTTGCTTGAGACTCACACCGAAGAACTTGCCGAAGGTCTGCCAAAAGCCGGCTCTAAAGGTTCCTAAGAATGCCTTGACTATGCTGTAACTGTTCTGGTTAGTCTCGCGGTTAATGAGCTTTATGAGCATTTTTCCCTGACCCTTGGTCATCTTTTTCATCACCGGTTTGTATTCCTTGAAAATCGCTTTTTCAAATTGTGTGAGGTAGGCTTGTTTTTCTTTTTGAGTCTTGTAGGTGTCAAGATACTCATAGGTCTCGAGTAGGGTAGAGCAGATTAGCTTGGCATACGGCAAGGTTTTTTTCACGTCGCGCACTGTCTTCCAGTAGAATTCTTCTTCTTTCTTGTTGCGGAAACGCTCGCGCGGGTAGATGGTGATGTTGTTAAACACCAGCATCATGAGTGTGTCGCCGGTTTCCTTCTCAATAAAATGATAGTACCCGGCAAACACCTTCTGCAGCGACGACGGCACCTCGAGTTTATCGACAGCAACCTGAGCCCTGGCGGTAGTAGCCATCAGGGCCGCAATAATCAAAGCAAATATTGAAAAAATGCGTTTCATCCGTTTCTCACTGTAAATAGCGCTGCAAAAGTATAAAAATGTAACGAACCGGTATCTATATTTATTGCATAATCGATGATAACAAGCCTGCATACGACACATTCAATCCCACAAAGCAGCCTTTAGCACTGGGCACTGCGTTGCTGAATGACCCCGTAGCCACCCACGGAGTGAGACGCACTGCCGATGTGTAACGTCCCTGTCCGCGGGGCATTAACGATGTGTTGACATACTTACTGTGCAACCTCACATCGATGTCGATGCTTGCAATCCATCCAACTTTGCCCATCGTCACAGTAGTGGTGTTCACAGCCTGAAAAACGTCGAGTCCATCAGCATTCTTGCTCCACTTTATATCATTCACATTCCACTTATAGTGGCTCCAATAAATACCGGTTGACGGAATTATGCTCACGCGATTGCCGAGCGAAATGTTATAGCCTAACTGTGCGCTCACGCCAAGCTGCGTGGCACTGGCCGCCGCATTGAGCTGTGCATCACGACCTTGCTCATCGGTTATGGCAAACATATTCTGCTTGTTGAACGAAGGTTGCCCATAATAAACATCGGCCTTGAGCGTAATGTGCTTGTAGGCACCTGTTATGCCGCCGCCAAAGGTCACACAACCGTCAAAGTTGTCGTGCAGCCCACCTGTGGGAAACACCGAGCCTATACCTCCATAAAAGCCCAGCATGCTATTGCCATTTTGGGCTTTCACCACACCGGTGATGAATAATAGTAGAATTAATAATGCCGTCTTGCGAACCATGTGATATTCTCAATTATTTATTCAAGTTTCTAAAGTAACTAACATGCTCAGATAGTGCTACAATGTTCCTCTTCGAGGCACTTTCCCGCTACATCCTGTGACCAAGCTGCGAACCCCGCTGGGGTTCTTGCATGGTCTTTAGCACAAAGTCGGGTCTTCGACCCGCCAGCGTCTTCGACGCTTTTGCTTGCCATTTTCAACATTTTATCTACTTTAGAAACTTGAATTATTTATTATTACGTTTTACTCACAACTTTATTTCCTACACACAATCACTTATAACTCACGCTACCTAAAAAAGCTTCCCCTGCCCGTTCATAATAACGAATGAGCAGGGGAAAATCTTATTGAGCATCGCAATTATTTCTTGAAATAACGGTTATAAAGCCCTTGAAATCCTTGTCCATGACGAGCTTCGTCACGAGCCATTTCATGAACTGTGTCGTGAATAGCATCAAGGTTTTGTGCCTTTGCCAACTTAGCAATGCGGAACTTGTCTTCACATGCTCCCGCCTCGGCATTCATGCGCTTCTCAAGATTAGTCTTGGTGTCCCACACCACTTCACCGAGCAACTCGGCAAACTTAGCTGCGTGTTCAGCTTCTTCCCAAGCATAGCGCTTGAAAGCCTCGGCTATTTCGGGGTATCCTTCGCGATCGGCCTGGCGCGACATCGCCAGATACATGCCCACCTCACTGCACTCGCCATTGAAGTGATCTTTAAGGCCCTGCAATATTTCAGGATCTACGCCGCGGGCCACTCCTAACACATGCTCAGCTGCAAAGCTGAGTCCTTCATCCTCATTTAACTCTTTGAACTTAGATGCCGGTACTTTGCACTGAGGGCAGCGCTCGGGGGGTTCCGGTCCTTCGTGCACATAACCGCACACTGTACAAATCCATTTCTTTGCCATAATAGTAGTAAAATTAAAAAATAAATAATCCTTTGTATTTTTTGCAAAGTTAGTCAATGGCTCACGAAAAACAAAATTATTAAATAATTTTATAGAAATTCACCATTTTCCGTTTTAATAAAAAAAGCGTAGAAGACGCTCGACTCACTTGTCGGTGCCCTCTACGCATCTATAAAAACTTACAATTTACTTTACAAGTATTTTACGGCCTTTTACCATATAGATACCCGGATTGAGGCTATTAATATCACCTGCTTTAACGTTATGAGCCACCCTCACACCGAGAACATTATAAACATCAACTACGTCGTTGGCAGCTGCAATGTCGGTGATGCTGGTGATTTCGCCGGCACCCAGGTGGTTTGCAACCAGGTTGAAATGCTGCTCGCCCGAAATGCTGATGTAGCAGCGTGTTGCATAGAAGAATGCCTTTTCATTGTCGATTTGGGTGAAATTTGCGTCAACGTTGTTCACAGCCAGAATGCCATAATGATTTTTACCGTCGGTCTTGACTGCCGCTCCGCACATTGATACTTCCACGCCGTTGCCGGTGTTCAGCGTCACTTTTGATTCTTTGTTTTCAATGCGAGCATTCACTTGCAGTTTCTTGCTGCCGGTTTCGCCGGGGTAGTAAAGGATATACGGCGTATTGGCCTTTATACCTTCGGCTTTGCAATCTTGAAAATTCAGAATTATTTCAGTGCCTTGCTGGGCAACACCCACCAGGCGCTCCAGACGCACACCTTGTCCCAGTGCATCGTCAATTTCCTGTTCGCTCATCGAAAATGGCATTGAAATAGTGTTCCAGCCATTGAACAGATAACGGTCGGCCGTCACGTCACATTGCTGGCCATCGTAGCGCTCAAGCGATGTGCCGCCATAGGTGCTGAGCTTTACTGATGCTTGCGACCAAGCGGTGAGTGAAAGTCCCGCCAATGCAATCATACAAAATAATTTTTTCATAATAGTTCGTTTTATTTAGTTAAACATATTGATTTTTCAAACTTTGTTGCGAATTTATACAAAATATTCTAATCTGTCAATAGTTACACTACAAAAAAAAATTCCACCATGTTATTTTATTATGCCTGTTGATAACAATGTTGATAATTGTTGATAAGTTTATAATAATTTTCAATAAAAATCTCTTGACAAATTCAATTCTTTGCGGTTTATAAAAAAATCAATATTTCCAAAATTAGTTAGCACAAAAATATTATGCTCTATTCAACATAGTTTTCAACGCATTTTTACTTGTCACAAATGGAAAAATTACTAACTTTGCACGTTGTGAACAACCTATTAATAACTCGACTAAAATGCTATAGTTTAGAACATTAATATGTTAATAAATGGTTGATATAATCTTTTTTGAGTAAAATAACTTAATATGCAAGTTTTTTCTAAAAAAGTTATTATCGCTATTCACAGCCCATCATTATCATTATAAAATTCTTTTTTAATAAAGAAAAAATAAAAATATAATATTGTCATGTTGAAACATCTACTAACCGCTTTTTTTTTAATAACAACTAATTTAATTATTATGTCACAAACGATTTATGATTTCAGCGTTCTTGATCGTAAAGGCGCCGAGGTGAGTATGCAACAATATAGCGGCAAGGTGCTACTGATAGTGAACACTGCCACTCGTTGCGGCTTCACACCGCAATATGAGGAACTGGAAGCACTTTACAAACAGTATAAAGACAGCGGACTGGAAATCCTCGACTTCCCGTGCAACCAGTTCGGGCAGCAGGCACCCGGCACCGAGGAGGAAATACACAGCTTCTGCCAGCTGAACTATGGCACCGAGTTCCCGCAGTTCAAGAAAATCGATGTGAATGGCGAGAATGCTTCGCCATTGTTTACCTATCTGAAGAGCGAGAAGGGTTTTGAGGGGTTTGATCTTAATCACAAGATTGGCGCCCTGCTGCATGAGATGCTCAGCAAGGCAGACCCCGCCTACGACAAGAACCCAGATATTAAGTGGAATTTCACTAAGTTCCTCATCGACCGCAACGGCCGCGTAGTGGCACGTTTTGAGCCCACTGCCCCCATTGCCGATATTGAAGCCAAAGTTAAAGAGCTGCTATAAAACTTCAATATTTTATAGAGGCTAACGCCAAACCTTGAAAAGCTCAGATTTTAGCAATATAGAGGTTTTTACTACTCTAACATAAAAAATTGATTCCGGCTCGAAGTGCTGCACAAGCATCTTCGAGCCGGATGATTTTATAGTAAAAGTGATTGAAAATTTCGTAGTGTTGGCAGAAATGTGTAATTTTAGAGAATTTTCTTTTAACATCGGTCAAAAATGGAAGAGAAAAAATTACTATTAGTTGATGCCTATGCAATGATTTTCAGGGCATTCTATGCTATGATGCGCAATCCTCGCATCACATCCACGGGTATCGACACCAGTGCGGTGTTTGGCTTTGTGAACATACTTCAGGACATTCTCAAGCGTGAGCAACCCTCGCACATTGCAGTGTGTTTTGACCCGGGTGGAAAAACCTTCAGGCATGAGGCATTTCCTGAATATAAAGCCAATCGCAGCGAGACACCCGAAGGCATCCTCATCGCAGTGCCATATATTAAGCGCATTCTTGAAGCATATAACATACCGGTGTATGAGGTGCAAGGCTACGAGGCCGACGACGTGATCGGCACGCTGGCGCATCAAGCTCAGCTGAAGGGTTTCATGACCTATATGGTGACCGGCGACAAGGATTTCGGTCAGTTGGTTACTCCCATGGTGAAGGTTTTCAATCCGGCGAAAAACGAAATCATGGGTGTGGAAGAAGTAAAAGAAAAATATGGAATTGAAAATCCGCTCCAGCTCATCGACATACTCGCACTCATGGGCGACAGTGCCGATAACATTCCCGGTTGTCCTAACGTGGGGCCAAAGCGCGCCGAGAAACTTATACAGCAATTTGGCTCGGTAGAGAACCTGCTGGCGCACACAGGCGAATTGAAAGGCTCAATCAAGGAAAATGTTGAAAACAATGTTGAGCAAATAAAGTTTTCTAAATATCTTGCAACCATTATTACCGATGTGCCGGTAACACTTGATGAAACAGCGTTGAAGCGTGTGCCTGTCAATTTCAAGGCGCTGAGTGAAGTGTTTGCTGAACTTGAATTCCGCACTCTTGCCACGCGATTGATAGATAATGGCGAGGCTAACGTAGGCTTGGCAGGGCAACCGGCACCTGTAGCATCTCAGCCCGACTTGTTCAGTAAGGCATCAAAACCGGTTTCACTCGAAAAGAAACTGCTTGAAAGCCGTGGCGGGCAGCTTTCGTTGTTCGACCAGCCCGATGAGGCTACAGCTCAGGCAAGCGAAGCAACTGATGCCATAGCCGACGAACCAAGAAAGTCGTTGGGCAATGCAGAGCATGATTATGAGTTGGTAGCCGATTTTGAAAATGCCGGTAAATTGATAGAGAAACTATTGACGTTGCCGCGAGTAGCCGTGCACGTTGTGGCCGATGGCGACGAGGCGATGCGGTCAACTATTGTTGGTTTTGCACTTAGCTCCGAGCCTGGCAAAGCGGCTTATCTGCCGTGTGATGCCATGGGGTGGATGATGAATGCGGTGGCACCGCTATTCACCGGTAACACTTCGATAGTGAGCAACGATGTGAAGCGACTCATGGTGATGCTGCATGTGGCAGGAATTAACTTCTCAGCCCCCTATTATGATACCGGAGTGGCTCACTACCTGTTGCAGCCCGAGCGTGGACACAGCACGGCAGCAATAGCTGCCGAGATGCTGAAATATGACGCTATTGCCGAAGACAGAATTCTCGGTAAGAAAGGTAAGAAACAATTAAAATTCAGCGACCTGAAAGCCGATGCAATCAAGGATTATGCATGTGAGCTTGCCGACCTAACAATGCAATTACCTCCTGTGCTCGATGCCGCGCTTGCCGCCGAAGATATTACCCACCTGCTCACCGACATTGAGTTGCCGCTGATTAGAGTGCTCGCAAGCATGGAGATGGCTGGTGCACGCATCGACAAAAGTGCTCTCGACGACTATGCCGTGGCGCTGAATGCCGACATCACGCGCATCGAAGCCGAGTGCTGGCAGCTTGCCGGACAACAGTTTAACACTGCCTCGCCGGCACAGGTGGGGGAGATACTTTTCGACAAACTCAAACTTGATGCTAAGGCCAAAAAGACCAAGACAGGGCAGTATAGCACCACCGAAGAAATACTGATGCACCTGCGTGCACGGCATCCGATAGTAGATAAAATTCTCGAGTTGCGAGGAAAACGCAAGCTCCTGTCAACCTATGTAATTGCACTGCCGCAACTTATCAACCCGCGCACCGGTCGCATTCACACCACATTCAACCAGACGGTGACTGCCACCGGACGACTGTCATCTACCAACCCTAACTTGCAGAACATCCCCGTTCGCTCCGACGAAGGCAAAGAAATCAGGCGTGCTTTCATCCCTGCCGACGGAAACGTGTTTTTCAGTGCCGATTACTCACAAATCGAGTTGCGCTTAGTGGCCGACATCAGTGGTGATGAAACCATGCTCGATGCCTTTGCCCACGACCGCGACATACATGCCATTACTGCAGCCAAGATTTATCATGTGCCGTTAGAGCAGGTGACTGCCGAGCAGCGCCGCAGGGCAAAGACAGCCAACTTCGGCATCCTGTATGGTATTTCGGCATTCGGATTGAGCGAACGCCTGAATATTCCCCGCAACGAGGCAAAAATGCTCATCGAAGGCTATTTTACCACGTTTCCGCAAGTGAGGGAATATATTGATAATAGCGTGGCACAGGCTCGCGAAAAGGGCTATGTCACCACACTGTATGGGCGCCGACGCATGTTGCCCGACATCAACTCGCGCAATGCCGTGGTGCGGGCTTTCAATGAGCGCAATGCCGTGAATGCCCCCATACAAGGCACAGCAGCCGACGTTATCAAGCGAGCAATGGTGGCTATCTTCCGGCGGTTTGAGCAGGAGCACTTGCAGTCGAAGATGATTCTGCAAGTGCACGACGAATTGAACTTCGACGTAGTGCCGCAAGAGTTAGAGCGTGTGCAGGAAATAGTAATCACCGAGATGCAAAACGCCTATTCAGGCAAGGTAAAGCTCACCGCATCGCACGCTGCTGCAGCCAACTGGCTCGACGCACATTAATCGCCTTGTCATGAACTGTGAGCCCCCGAATAGCCCAATTAACCCGAATAGCGTAATCGGTCAAGTCAGTCGCAAAGCACCAATTCAGGCCGGCAGTTCGCTCCATTAGTGCGACAGCTCCCCCTCTAACTTAGAGGGGAAGCTGTCTGCTTGTTACAGGGGTTCTGCTTCGCTCCACCGCCTGCCTAAAAGCTGTCGCTCCTAATTGTAGCTCGTAGCTTGCAGCTAAACCGGCGTCGGTCACTTGTAGCTTGTAGTTACCAAGCAATGCTTGGCACTACTTAACGGCTTATCTTAATTCATAATCCTCGCTCGGCTGGATTTCCTTGTTCGGCTGGATTTGCAATCCAGCCGCCTGGTAACCTGCGGATTTGCAATCCGCCAGCCCGTGAGGGCTACAGGTGTGCCGTGCCGGCACGGGGATTGCAAATCCCCCGTTAAGCCCTGGCGGATTACAAATCCGCCAGAACTGGGCCACTTGTAGCTCGTTTACTTGTAGCCAAACAGGCGTCAGCCAGCTTGTTTACTCGTTTCCTTGTTCGGCTGGATTTGCAATCCAGCCGCCAGGTAACCTGTGGATTTGTAATCCGCCAGAACTGGGCGGCGTCAGCCACTTGTAGCTCGTAGCTTATAGCTAAACCGGCGTCAGCCTGCTTGTTTACTCGTTTACTCGTTTACTTGTTTACTAAAAAACTTAAAAAACTTAAAAAACTACTGAGTGAGAATGATGTTGATCATGAGGTTCACATCGTCCACATCGACCATTGTGTTGCCGTCCATGTCGGCATTGGCGGGGTACTTGTACTGGTCTTTGTAGGCGGCATAGTTGAGGATGAGGTTGATGGCTGCATTCACGTCGTCCACATCGACCATTCCGTTGCCGTCCACATCGCCGAGCATGCCACCCTGGCTGACCTCGATATCAACCCAGGTAGTGCTGCCATTGTTAATAACACCCTTCTGTGCTTTCCAGCGCTTGGCGCGTGCGGCGGTCACCTGGTCGTCGGTGATCTCGTTATATTCGGGAGTAGCGCCATTTTCAGCGAGCACGCCGAACATGCCGGTCGTTTCCGACTCAGGTATGCTGCGCAGGCTGTTGATGAGTGCAGTCATTTTGTCGCCCTTAATCTGGTTTCGGGTGATATACAGGTCATGCAGCTTATTGCAACCGGTCAGGTCGAGCGAGGTGAGGTTGTTGTGCTGCAAGTATAGCAAACTCAAGGCACTGCATCCGGTCACGTTGACCGAAGTTAATGCGTTGTCGCGTGCGTTGAGAGTGGTGAGTGAGGTATTGTTGGCCACATCAAGGGTCTTCAAGCTCAGTTTGTTGTTGATTGTAAGAGATGTGAATTTGTTTTTGCTAACATCAAGGCCTTCAATCGATGATGGCAGTGTTGGCAGCGAGGTGAGCTGGTTTGCATTACATTCAAGTGTCGTGAGCGAACTGGGCAGCGTTGGCAGCGAGGTGAGTTTGTTGCTATTAGCAATAAGGTATTTAAGCGAAGATGGCAGCGACGGCAGTGAGGTTAACTGGTTATTGCCGCAATCAAGAGATGTCAGTGCCGTGTTGTTCGACACATTGAGGCTCGTCAGGGCATTGTTGCTGCAGTTGAGCGTGTGGAGGTTGGGGTTGTTCTCGGCCCGGAGCGTTGCCAGGTTCTTCAGGTTGGTCACCACCAACGTTGTGAACTGGTTGTCGTTACACTCCAGTCTCTCAAGACTGCTGGGCAGCGTTGGCAGCGAGGTGAGTTTGTTGTGGTAGCAACACAGCGTTTTCAGTCCGCTGGGCAGCGCGGGCAGCGAGGTGAGGTTGTTGAAGCCGCAGTCCCAGTTGGTCACGCTGCTCGGGACCGAGAAGCCGGCGAAGTTGAAACTGCTCAGGTTCTGCATTGTGAGGCTCGTCAACGACGTGCAGCCCGACAGGCTCAGGCTTGTGAGGGAATAGTTGCGCGAAACACCTACCGAGGTGAGCGAGCTGTTGTACCTCAGGTCGAGCGTTTTCAGTTTGGTGAAGTCGAGCGTGTTCACACTCGTGAGTTTGTTGTTCTGCGCTGAAATGGTCTCTATGCCGTTGGGCAGCGTGGGCAGCGATGTGAGCTGGTTGTTGTCGCAATAGAGTGTGGTGAGCGTGTTGGGTAACGACGGCAACGATGTGAGCCGGTTGTCAGAGCAGTAGAGTATAGTCAGTGCCGTGCAGCCTGTAACGCTGAGACTTGTAAGGGCATTGTTGCTGCACCATATGCCGGTAATGCCCGTGTTGTTGCTCACGTCAAGCGATTTTAGCGCACTTCGATTTCTGAGGTCGAAGTATCCACTGAATTTATTGTTTGAGCAGTTCAATGTCTGAACAGACGTTGGCAGGCTGATTGCGTAGAGTTGGTTGCCGTGGCAGTCGACTGTGGTCAGTGATGTGCAGCCGTTCATGCCTAGCGTAGTCAGGGAGTTGTTATAGCAGTTGAGTGTAGTGAGGCTTGTGTTGTCGTTGATTTTGAGCGATTTAAGCGAACTGCGGCCTGACAAGTTGAACGTTCCCGAGAACTTGTTGGCCGAGCAGTCGAGGGTCTGCAGCGAGTTGGGCAGGTCGGAGATTGAGGTGAGATTGTTGCTATGACAGTCGATTGTGGTCAATGCCGAGCAGCCGCTCACATAAAGCGAGGTCAGCGCGTTGCTGTAGCAGTTCAGCGTGGTCAGTGCGGTGCAGTTGCGTGTAGTGAGTGAGTACAATTGGCTGTTATTGTACACGCTCAATGTCTTCAAACCAGTGCAACCGGTAAAGTCCAGACTTTTCAGTGCGCTTTCGTTCACCATTGAGAATGTCGTGAATTTAGTGTTGTACGAGATGTTGAGCGTCTCTATCGACGAGGGTAGCGTAATCGAGGTGATTGTGTTTTTACTGCAGTCGAGAGTCTTGAGCTTTTTCAGTGCGCTCGCGTCAAGCTGAGAGAAGCCGTTACTACTGCAATTCAGCGTCTGCAGCGTACTGGGCAGTGTGGGAAGCGGCGAAAGCAGGTAGTTGTTGGAGCAATTCAGTGATGTGAGTTTGCTGAAGTAAGACACACCGGTTAGGTTGCTGATACTCTTGCCGCTCACGTCGATTGAGCTGCGATTGTTCACATCACTTTGGTCGATGTAACCCTTGGGATAGGCATTGAGCATCCACTGGCGGAAGTTGGCATCGGGGAAGTTGGTGGAATTGATGATAGCCACATAGTTGCTGCTGATGAGGATATCCTGATTATAGATTTTACTCCCCGACGATGACAGAATCGATTCGGAACTGGAGCTGAAGTAAGCACCATAGGGTGCCAAGATGGCAGCAGATTGTTTAAAATACATTTTTCCTACATTACGAACCACTGGGTAATTGCTGTTGTTTGTAGATTTCAGGGTGACATTGCATTTATAGAAATAAACGCTCCAAATGTCATACAGAGCACTCTCGGGACTTTCAATGACAGCATTCACATCATCATAAAACGACACACTTTCAATCGGGCCACCGGTACCACTTTTATTTCCCTGGATGGCACCTTTTTTACTTGTGGATTTGATGTTGAATGTGCCAGGTCCATAGAATTCAAGCGAACTTTCATTGCGCACATAGATGGCGCCGTCATCACTGCCGGTAACATTCACCGTGCTGCCGCTGGTGGCTTTCAGCTTGCCATTCTCTTCGAAACGGATGGCGCGAGCCTTGGTGGACGACAGATTGCAGGTGCCCACAAATTCCACCGTCAGACTAAAACAATCCCGGTTGTGAAGGGCATAGTCACCACTAGTGGTGCGAGAGATGTTGATATTATAGAGCGTGAGAGTCTTGGTCGATGCGTTATACACGCCATAGCCGCTCTTGATGTCGCCGCCGGTGATGTAGCTGGCGTTGTCGCTGGTGACTTCCACGCCACCCACGTTGATTTGATAGTTAGTGGCGGCGTTGACGCTCAGAGCCGACACCGCAGCCATCAGCATCGTGAGTAATAATTTCTTCATAGCGTTGAGTATTTAATGGTTAGTATTTCATTTTAAAGAGGGTGAGCCAGAATTTGCTGGTTCGGCTGGATTTGCAATCCAGCCGCCGGGTAACCTGCGGATTTGCAATCCGCCAGCCCGGGCTGGCTACCGGTGTGCCGTGCCGGCACGGGGATTGCAAATCCCCCGTTAAGCCCTGGCGGATTACAAATCCGCCAGAACTGGGTCACTTGTAGCTTGTAGCTCGTAACTAAACCGGCGTCAGCCAGCTTGTTTACTCGTTTACTCGTTTATCCTCGTTCGGCTGGATTTGTAATCCAGCCGCCAGGTAACCTGCGGATTTGTAATCCGCCAGCCCGTGAGGGCTACAGGTGTGCCGTAACTGGGCGGCGTCAGCCACTTGTAGCTTGTAGCTTGTAGCCAAACCGGCGTCAGCCAGCTTGTTTACTTGTTTACTTGTTTACTTGTTTGCTCGTTTACTAAAAGTTCGTTTACTAAAAAACTATTGAGTGATAATGATGTTGATCATGAGCTTCACATCGTCTACATCGATCATTGTGTTGCCGTCCATGTCGGCATTGGCGGGGTACTTGTACAAGTCTTTGTAGGTGAAATAGTTGAGGATGAGGTTGATGGCTGCATTCACGTCGTCAACATCGATCATTCCGTTGCCGTCCACATCGCCGAGCATGCCACCCTGGCCGACCTCGATATCAACCCAGGTAGTGCTGCCATTGTTAATAACACCCTTCTGTGGATTCCAGCGCTTGGCGCGTGCGGCGGTCACCTGGTCGTCGGTGATCTCGTTATATTCGGGAGTATCGCCATTTTCAGCGAGCACGCCGAACATGCCGGTCGTTTCCGACTCAGGTATGCTGCGCAGGCTGTTGATGAGTGCAGTCATTTTGTCGCCCTTAATCTGGTTTCGGGTGATATACAGGTCATGCAGCTTATTGCATCCGGTCAGGTCGAGCGAGGTGAGGTTGTTGTGCTGCAAGTATAGCAAACTCAAGGCACTGCATCCGGTCACGTTGACCGAAGCCAATGCGTTGTCGCGTGCGTTGAGATAGGTGAGTGAGGTATTGTTGGCCACATCAAGGGTCTTCAAGCTCATTTTGTTGTTGATTGTAAGACTTCCGAACCTGTTGTTACGGCACGTGAGCATCTCAAGCGCATTTGGAATAGTGAGCGATGTGAGCTTGTTATTGCTGCAATCGAGGGTTTTCAAGGCAGTCATGTCTGTTAGATTGATGCTTGTGAGCATGTTGCCCTGGCAATTCAGATTCTTTAAGGCTTTGCAGTTACCGAGAGTAAATTCCTGAGTCGTGAGCTTATTAATCTGGCAGTTTAAGTCGGTCAACGCCGTGCAACCTGCTAAATACAATGTCGTCAAAGAATTAGAGTAGCAATTAACTGTTGTCAACGAGGTGTTACCAATTAATTCCAGCCTGGTGAGTGCACTGCGAGAATTGATGTTCACACTCGTGAACTTGTTGTAATTTGCTTTAAGAGTCTGTATTGAATTAGGTAGCGACGGCAACGCAGTGAGCTGGTTGTGGCTGCAGTCCAGCTCTTGCAACCCATCAGTGTTGTCGATAGTAAGGGATGTGAGATTATTATCGTTGCACCAAATGGTCTTTAGCTTCTCTAACCAATTTATAGTTAACGAAGTCAGCTGGTTGTTTTGGCAGTATATAGCCTCAATATCTTTATCCCATGGCATTCTGAGCGATGTGAGCTTGTTATTTCTGCAGTTAAGAGTTTTTATATGTGCATTATGCACCTCGAGGTTTGTGAGATTGCTGTTGTTGTAGATGTTGACTTCGGCCAGTGATGAGGCTGAACAGGCGAAATACAAATCTACCGACGTCAGCTGTGGGCAGCTTGTCACGGTTACTGATGTTAAGGGTGTATAGCGTAATTTCAGCGACTTCAGATAATTGAGTGAATTAATGGAGAGTGTGCCGAATGCGTTTAAAGACCCGGAGAGGTCAACTTCTATCAGCCTCGTGTTTAGTCCAAGACTCGACATTGTTGTAATCTTGTTGGCATTGGCATATAGATATTCCAGCTGAGTGTTGTTAGAGACATTGAGTGACGTCAGTTCACATTCATTAACGTTCAGTGTCTTTAACTTAGCGAGGCTGTTGATATTTATCGACGTCAGTTTCTTGTGCCCTTGTACATTCAGACTTGTGAGCTCGGTCAAGTAGTTGATGCCGGTCAGGTTGGCGATGTCGCCCATGGTAGGATAAGAGGTTTTGCTCATGTTGAGCGAGGTGATTTTAGCAATATCGCTGCTCGTCAGGTATGATTTATGTCCATTCTGTCCGTATATCCAATTGCGGAATGTGACGTCGGGGAAGTAGGACGGTTTCAGGATTGTTACATACTGGTCGCTGATGTAGATGTCCTGATCCTTGACAGGCGTATTCGACGAGTAGATGTAGCTAATCGTGTTATTAGAATAATCGGCATTGAATGGCGCAACAACTGCCGGTGCCGTGCCACCTGAGGTGTAGAACGACATCGACACGTTGTAAACGCTGGCGTAGTTGTCGTTGCAAGTGATTGTCAGGTCGGAGCCTTTCTCAAAGTTGGCTTTGAAATTGCTCAAGGCGTTGCTTCGTGCCGAGTAAGCCTCCACCTTAGCCCCCTGGAAATAAACTGTGGTTGAGCTTGTACCCTGGCCGTGAATGCTCTCCTTGTCGCTATTTGAAGAAGTTCTGAGACTCAGCTGGCCTGCACCTTTGATGTAATAGGAGTAGGCAGCCAGATCCATGGCGTAATTCTTGGTTGATGTAACGGAGGCATTGCTGCCGGAGTACATGTTGATTGTGGTGCCTCGCTCAAGCTTAAATGCCGGTCCTTCGGTCTTGATATTGGCACTGCCCCTGAAGATGACGGTCAGGTTGGAACATTTGCGGTTGTGGATGCCATAGTTGCTTCCACCGGTGCGTGTGATTTGGATGTCGTAGAGAGTGAGGGTGTTTGTGCTTTCGTCATACACGCCATAGCCGCTCTTGATGTCACCACCGGAGATGTGGCTGTAGTTGCTTGGCTTGACTTCCACGCCGGCAACGTTAATCTCGGGGTTAGCTGCTTGCACACTGATAGCCGTCAATACGACAGTCAGCATTAGTAGTAGTCTTTTTTTCATAATCATTTCGTTGTTAGTTGGTTAATATATAGTTTAGTATAGTATTATTATTCGTGAGGGTCGATAAATAGTTTTTGTTTCAGACAAAATAGACCACATCGGCTACAAATTTACACAAAAATTCACAAATTACCCCCCCCCATGCGTTAAAAATATATAAATATATATAAATAGTGAGGATTTTTGATTTTTTTGGAATTATTATTCACCCGAAGGTGGCCTCGCTGGGTTGTTGATGCCGGCAGCTTTGCTTATCGTCGTTTTTTAGAGGGGTGAGCGCTTTTGCATGCTGCATCTCTATATTTTTTGTAATTTTGCACTTTATTTTTGAGCTAATAATGAAAAAGATATTATCGTCGCCATTCGGTCCTGTGGGTGCCGTAATATTCAACTTAGTGCTTGCCTATGCGGCCTATGCCCTGGCCCGCGTTGTGTATCTGTGTCTGAACTGGTCGTTGCTCTCGCCGGCATTGTCGGGCAGTGTGAGCGACCTGCTGCTGGGCAGTTTTCAGTTCGACACGTCGGCCATAGTCTATACCAATGTGCTGTGGATTGTGCTCATGCTCTTGCCGCTGCACATCAAGGAGACACCGGGTTATCACCGCGTGTTGAAGTGGCTTTTTGTCGTGATAAACGGCGTGGCATTTGTGATAAATGTGGCCGACGGCGTCTATTTCCCCTTCACCATGCGCCGCACCACAACCACGGTGATGAGCGAGTTTGGCAACGAGAGCAACATAGCCTCGATAATCCTGCATGAGACTCTCACTCACTGGTATCTGGTAGTAGTGGGCGTTGTGGTGCTGTGGTTGTTGTGGAAGCTGTATGTGATGCCGCGCCGCGAGTGTGCCGCAAGTCGTCGCAGCTATTATGCCGCCACGGTGCTGTCGCTGCTCGTTGCCGTGCCGCTGTGTGTGGCGGGGATGCGCGGCGGTTTCACGGCGGCGGTGCGTCCCATCACGGTGAGCAACGCCAATCAGTGGGTGAGCCGTCCCATGGACGCGGCCTTGGTGCTGAACACGCCGTTCTCGCTGCTGCGCACAGCCGGAAAGAACGTTTTCAAGGTGCCGGGCTACTATAGCGACCATGCGCTCATGGCATCGGTTTACAGCCCACTGCATGAGCCGGCCGGCGGTGTGGCCATGACTAAGAAGAATGTGGTGGTACTCATTGTGGAGAGCATGGGGCGAGAGTATTTCGGGGCTTATAACCGCGACTTGGATGGCGGCACCTACAAAGGCTACACGCCATTCTTAGACTCGCTGGTGGAGCGCAGCCTGACTTTCACTCACACCTATTGCAATGGCCGCAAGAGCATCGACGGCATGCCGTCGATATTGTCGAGCATACCGATGTTTGTAGAGCCGTTTTTTCTCACTCCGGCATCGATGAACCATGTGAGCGGGCTGGCGCGGCTGCTGGGGCGCGAAGGGTATGCCACGGCGTTTTTCCACGGGGCACAGAACGGCAGCATGGGATTTCAGGCCTTTGCCCGCAGCACCGGCTTTGACAAGTATTATGGCCGCAGCGAGTTTGAGGCCGACGACCGCTTCGGGGGCAGTAGCGAGTTTGACGGCACATGGGCCATTTGGGACGAGCCATTCCTGCAATACTACTGCGCGCAGATGAGCGCGATGCGCGAGCCTTTCATGACGGCAGTGTTCACGGCGTCGTCGCATCACCCGTTTGTGATACCGGAGAAATACAAGAACCGCTTTGCCGAGGGACCGCTTGCCATCCACAAGTGTGTGCGCTACACCGACATGGCTCTGCGCCGCTTCTTTGAGTCGGCCAGCCGCCAGCCGTGGTATGCCAACACCATCTTCGTCCTCACCAGCGACCATACCAACATGAGCGACCATGCCGAGTATCAGACCGACCTGGGTGGCTTTGCCTCGCCGATACTGATATTCGACCCTTCGGGCGAGATGGTGCAGCCGGGAGTGGAGGACAAGGTGGCACAGCAAATCGACATCCTTCCCACCCTGCTCACGCTCTTGGGCTATCCGCACCCATACATAGCCTTCGGTATCGACGTGCTCAACACGCCGGCCAGCCAAACGTGGGCTGTGAACTACCTGAACGGCATCTACCAGTACGTGAAGAACGGCTACGTGCTCCAGTTTGACGGACAGAAGACCACCGGCATGTATGCACTCACCGACTCGCNNGAACTACCTGAACGGCATCTACCAGCTGGTGCAAGACGGCTATGTGCTGCAGTACGACGGAGCGCAGGTGACGGGATTCTATTCGCTCGACGACAAGCTCATGCAGCATAACCTCAAGGGGCGTCATGCCGGGCGCGAGGCTGCCATGCAACGCATGTTGCAGGCCATTATACAACAGTATATGGAGCGCATGA
>DGVT01000043.1 GCA_002395965.1 Porphyromonadaceae bacterium UBA4277 | reverse complement strand
CAGGCGACTCAAATGACAGCAAAAGGCAGGTGGTGGAGCAAAGCGGCACCATGCCCAATCGAGACTGAATGCCAACGTTACCAAAGGGCAACTACCACCACTAATCGTAGAAGAATGTTCAACAGTCGATTAGTCGGAATTATACTTTTTTTTTAATTTTTAGGCACAGTTCTATCGTTGAGCGACGAAAAAGCAGTAAATTTGCATTGATTTGTTTAATTGAAATTCAAAAGAAAACATGATACAATCAATGACCGGTTTTGGCAAAGCAAGTGTCAATATCGGTAACAAGAAAATTACAGCTGAAATAAAATCACTCAACAGTAAGCAATTAGACCTATCGGTCAGGATTCCTACCGCTTACCGTGAAATTGAGCTTGAGCTACGCAACATGGTAGCGCAAGCCATGCTTCGTGGCAAGGTTGAGCTAATCATCAACTGCGAGGATCACGGCGACAGCGTTCCGGCAAGCATCAATATGCAGGCTTTGCACAATTATCAGCAGCAGATAAAGGTCATGGCCAGCGAGCTGGGCATTGCCGAGCCCGAAGACTGGTATGCCACACTGCTGCGGCTACCCGATGCCTTGAAAAGCGAGCAATCCAACGACGAATTAGCTCAAGACGAAGTGAATGCCCTGAAGCAAGCCGTCAAAGATGCCATCGATGCCCTGATTGCCTTCAGGACCCAAGAGGGAAACCGGCTGGCCGCTTTCTTCACCGAGAAAATTAAAGCCATCACGACATTGCTCGACGAAGTGCCAAAATATGAGCTGTCGCGAGTGGAGAAAATCAAGCAACGCATTCACGACTCACTGGCCAAGCTCGAAAACATAGAAATAGATAGCAACAGGTTTGAACAAGAACTGATTTTCTATATCGAAAAGCTTGACATTACCGAGGAAAAAATACGCTTAGGCAACCACCTTAATTACTTCATGACAACGATGGACAACGAGTGTGGACAAGGCAAGAAACTCGGGTTTATCAGTCAGGAAATGGGCCGGGAAATTAACACCTTAGGCTCAAAGGCCAATCAAGCCGAGCTACAAAACATCGTAGTGCAGATGAAAGACCATCTGGAACAAATCAAGGAACAAGTACTCAACGTTTTATAATCAACATGAGCAAAAACGGAAAACTAATAATCATCTCGGCGCCATCGGGCACCGGGAAGTCCACCATCATCCAGCGCATCATAGGTGATGAGCGGCTGCAGCTTGAGTTCTCGGTATCGGCCACCACTCGCCCACCGCGCACAGGCGAGACCGATGGCGTGAACTACTACTTTATGACACCCGAACAATTCCGTGCCGAGATTGACAACGATGCTTTTGCCGAGTATCAAGAAGTGTATGCCGGCCGATATTACGGGACGCTGAAACGCGAAATCGAGCGCATCAACCATAATGGGAAGAATGTCATCCTCGATTTAGACGTGTTAGGAGGGATTAACGTAAAGAAACTCTATGGCGACCACGCGCTGGCCATCTTCATTGCGCCACCCAGCATCGCGGCTCTGCGCCAGAGGCTCACCGACCGTGGCACCGACTCGGCCCAAGACATTGAAAACAGGCTTGCCAAGGCTCAGTTTGAAATAGAGCAAGGCATTCACTTCGACCACAGGGTAGTTAACGACGTCCTGGACGTGGCTGTGGAACAAGTGCGCGCTTTAATTTTCGATTTTGTCAGCCAGTGAATTAATTGCAATATTACATGGGTAAACGCATAGGCATATTCGGCGGGTCGTTCAACCCCATTCACGTGGGTCATGCGATTATTGCCAGCACAATCATGCAGCAGCACCTTGTCGATTCATTGTGGTTTATGGTAACGCCTGAAAACCCCTTCAAGCAAGGCAACAAAATGGCTCCCGAAGTGCATCGTCTGCGCCTCACCGAGCTCGTTTCGCGACGCATAGCAGGTGCCAGCACGTCGGCCTTTGAGATGCAAATGCCACGCCCCAGCTACACCATCGACACCCTAAACGCCTTGCAACAGAAATTCCCTGACGACGAATTTCACCTTATCATCGGTGCCGACAACTGGGCAAGATGGGAGCAATGGAAATCGGCCGATGAAATCGTGAACCGATTTCACGTCATGGTATATCCACGGCTTGGCTTTAATGTTGAAATCCCAAGCGAAATCAGCCACAGGGTTAAGCTCATAGATGCTCCGGTTATTGAGGTCTCATCTACTCAAATACGCAACATGATTGCCCACGGCATCACACCGGCATTCTACGTCACCGACGACGTGTACAAATACATTACCCTACACAATCTCTATCAATAACAGCAACCAATGACCGAAGAAAAACGAATTAAAATCATCGAAGACATCGTGGCTATGCTCAAAACTGTCTTCGACCCCGAGATACCCGTTGACGTGTACAGCCTGGGGCTGGTTTACGGCATCGACGTGACCGACGAAGGCACAGCCAACATCGACATGACCCTTACTGCTCCCAACTGCCCTGCAGCCGACTTCATCTTTGAAGACATCAGGCAAAAAGTGGAGAGCGTGGATGGCGTGACCAGCGCAAACGTCAAGCTCGTTTTTGAGCCAGAATGGGATGTGCGCATGATGTCGGACGAAGCAAAACTTGAATTGGGAATGCTTTAACGCCTTCAAGTTTCAGGGCTAACCGAAAGTTGAGGATTAAAGGCAAAGAGTTGAATAGGAAGTTAAACAACTAAACAACTAAACATCTAAGCCCTTAGGCCATAACAACTTCTAACTTTCAAGTTTATAACGTTCTACGACTTTATAAACTTCAATTTAGAAACTTCATCAACAAACTCCGATGAAAAAGCACTATTTCATAAGCGACCTGCACCTCGGGGCAGCCTACATCACCGACAAGCGTGCACACGAGGCTAAAGTGATATCATTTCTCAATGTTATCAAGCGTGATGCCGCGTCGCTATATTTGCTTGGTGACATTCTCGACTACTGGTTTGAATACCACAACGTTGTGCCGCAGGGTCACATTCGTTTCCTGGGCAAGCTGGCCGAGCTGGCCGATGCAGGCATAAAGATTTATTGGATGGTGGGCAACCACGACGTATGGCTCCGCCACTACCTGGAAAAAGAAATAGGGCTAACAGTCTTTCACGGGCACACTACCGTCAACATCGAAGGAACCGAATTATTCATTTCCCATGGCGACGACGTGGGTCGGCGCAGCCCGATGTTCAGGTTCACAAGGTGGTGTTTCCATAACAAGTTCTGTCAACTCTGCTATGCCGCAATTCACCCACGGTGGACTACACAAATCGCTACCGGTTTCTCAAACCACAATCGCGTGACACGCAGCGAGGCCGACGAATTGAAAGAGATTGAGATTGCAGCCAAAGATTTGTATGAATTCAGCCATGAATATGCCCTCACCCACCCCGATGTGAAGCACTATGTATATGGCCACCTGCACCTGGCTCGACAGCTTGACACCGGCACCGGCGCACTCATCACTCACCTGGGCGACTGGATCAGGCAATTCACCTATGCTGTCTTCGATGGCCAATCCATGACTCTTCACAAATGGAACGGGACAGCCATCGAATAAACTCAGCAAGATTTCCAAGCCAATGCTTGCAAGTGTTACAAGATTATAGTAACTTTGCTCGTTACTAACGCTTAAATTACTCTTTATTAAATGCAATTCACAATGAAAAAGTATTTCTACTGTATTATAACTGTAGTTGCAATGCTTGCGGCCCTGACTCCGGCCCACTCTCATGCTGCCGTTAATCTGCAGCTATATACCGGCACCGACGCAGTAATCCCTACTGCTCAGGCCAAGGAAGTGTTAGCCGGGATATTCATGCACAACCCCGACCAGCTCGAGCGTGTGCAAGTGGAGTTGTCAAATGTGCGCATGCGCCGCGACATGAACGTTGCCTTCCTGTATGTAGGCCGTCAGGAAGATTTTTTCGACACCGAGATTTATGTCATAACTCTCGACCCCATGTGGAACGTTATAGATGGCGTCATGCTGGGCTATGACGGCGATGCAAAATATCTCACGCTCGAAGACCCCAGACATCAGACAGAGTACATTCCAAGCTTTGATATTGACTACACTCTCGCCGGCGACACGATTAGCGCAAAGCGAAGCTACACCTACTCCAGCACATCGCGTGGCGGGAAATACTTCAGCAAGAAGGGCACGGTGACAAATCCTTTCCTCATTCGCAAAGACGGGAAAATTGTGGCTATGCCGGCAAAGGCGACGGCCATACAGACCCAAGGCGACGCCAACTACCTGAGCCGCGACCACAAGCCGGCCACCACATCGACCACGCGTGGAGAATACTACCTCATTGGCATGGATGTGATGAACGTGGCCCAGACACCGGCATCGGCACTCGAAAAGCCCGAAGCCCTTAACGAGCTGGCACGGCAAATGAACAATATCATCGGCAGCTATAGCGATAACGCCATCGAAAACATTCAAACAAGCACGGTAGCTGAATTTGCACGATGGAGCACTAACTACATCCTTCGTCAAGGCAACGAGACACTCACTTGGATTGCAAGAAACCCCGACCAGCAACTGTTAAGTCAATTCATCTTAACCACATTGCAGCAAAGCGGCATGGGCGAGACGCAGTGGCTGGCTGCAAAAGTCAAGGCTCTCAAAGACAAAAAAGCCCGCAAATGGTGGCAGAACTGGCTCAAGAAAGAAATGGGGGTTGAGGTAAAGTAGGAAGTAAAAAACAGAAAACGGAGAAATCGAATAAATCAGAGTAATCGGATAAATCAGAAAACTCCACACCTCGAGTCAGCCACTTGTAGCTCGTAGCTGCTCCAGGCGTCAGCCAGCTTGTTTACTCGTTTACTTGTTTACTCGTTTACTAAAAAGCTCGTTTACTTGTCCGCTAAATTTTTGCATTGCGCACTTGTAGCTCGTAGCTGCTCCAGGCGTCAGCCAGCTTGTTTACTCGTTTACTCGTTTACTTGTTTACTCGTTTACT
>DGVT01000010.1 GCA_002395965.1 Porphyromonadaceae bacterium UBA4277 | reverse complement strand
AACGTGAAGCACGCCGTGCTGAGCGACATCCTTGGCGATGAAGACCACCTGGGCGACATGGACTTCAAGGTGACTGGTACTGCCGATGGTATTACTGCCACACAGATGGACATCAAGTGCGACGGTCTGCCCTACGAAATTCTTGAGCAGGCACTGCGCCAGGCTCGTGAGGGACGACTGCACATTCTTAACCTCATCAACGAGGCAATACCCGCTCCACGCGAAGATTACAAGCCTCATGTGCCGCGTATCGTAGCCATGACAGTCGATAAAGAGTTTATCGGTGCCATCATCGGTAAGGGCGGTGAGGTAATCCAAGGCATTCAGGAGGAAACCGGCGCCGTTATCACCATCGACGAGATCGACGGCAAGGGCGAGATTGAAATCTCGGCTGCCAATGCCGATAGCATCAATGCAGCCCTTGAGCGCATCAAGGCTATCATCGCCGTGCCCGAAGAGGGTGCGGTCTATACCGGTACCGTGCGTTCAATCCTCGAGTTTGGTGCTTTTGTTGAGTTTATGCCTGGTCGCGACGGTCTGCTCCACATCAGCGAGATCAGCTGGGAGCGCCTTGCCGACATGGAGGCAAGCGGCCTGCATGAGGGCGACGAGGTGACAGTCAAGCTCATTGAGATAGATAAGAAGACCGGCAAGTATCGCCTGTCGATGCGCGCACTCCAGGAGAAGCCCGAGGGCTATGAGGAGCAGCGCCGCAACAGCCGCCCGCGCGGCAATGGTGGCGGCAACGGCAACGGCGGCAACGGCAACGGCGGCAATCGCAACGGCGGCGGCAACGGACCGCGCCGCGACGGCAACCGCCCTCCGCGCCGCGACAACCGTCCACGCAACAACGACCGTCGTAACGACCACCGTGACGATGAGTAACCGTTTGCTTTAGCGTGAACGTTGAATAACTACAATGAGTCGCTCTGCCGGGCGGCTCATTTTTTTTGCTTTTTTGCTTTTTTAATATACTTGTTCGGAAATTACGATTATTCATATTTTTGATTTATTCTTAGTTATTTTTTGCCAGAAAACACTCTTGCAAGTTACAAGTTGTCATTTTTCAATAGAAAATATTTGCTACATATCATAATTAATTTGTAATTTTACGCCCAAACTAGAATTATTATTAACAACCGGGAAACGCTTTGCCTCTGTTGTGACATTGACAGTCGATGCATTCAAATGTGCATTCCCTGACAAGCCAATAGGACATCCCATTTTCCCATTAAAGAATTAATTGCTTATGACACATTATGATGTGACAAGGCAGCCCCACATTAGACGCAACGTCTGTCTGACGCTGTGCTTGATAGTGCTGACTGCATTGTCGGCATTCAGCCAAGGCAAGTTGTCGGTGACCACGCAGATGCTGCTTGACGAACTTAGTGGCAATCTGCCTGCTGATGTTACTGGCATGCAACAAGCCAAGCGGCTCGGGCTTAGGCCCAGAAACGGTATGCCGCTTGACCGCCTGGCCGAAACCGATCGTTTAATTGCTAAGCCCGACACTATCGCCGGACAAGTGTTTATCTCTGCCTTTGTGCGCCTGAACGATTCCAGCGGTATCAGTGACTTGCAGAGCCTGGGTGTGGAAGTGCAGAGCCAGTTTAAGAACGGCACCCTGCTCACTACACTCATCCCTATCGACAAGATTGAGCAGGTGGCTGCATTGAGCAGCGTCACCCGTGTGGAAGTGTCGTCAACTAAGCGTCTGGCAGGCGAAGTGGCCCGCCAGACCACCAACACCGATGATGTGCTCACCCTTTCGGACGATGCAGTTGCAGCAGGCCTCAACTCGGTCTATGACGGCACGGGTGTGATTATTGGTGTAGTGGACAACGGCATCGACTATCAGCATGTATCCTTCAAGGACAAGGACGGCAATTCGCGCATCAAGCGTGCCTATGTGTACGATGGTAGTACTGCTAAGGATTATACAACTATTACCAACACAATTCCCACTACCGACGATATGACGCAGGACCACGGCACGCACACCAGCAGCACCGCTGGCGGTTCGAGCGTAGTGTTTAACGGCAGCACGGTCACGGTTACCGATGACCATGCACACGCCAGCACCGGCGGTATGGCTCCTGGTGCCGACCTGTTTTTGGCCGGTGTTAAAGGCCTGCCCGACGCTTACCTAATTAATGCTGTGCAGAAGATGTGCCAATATGCCGACGCTGAGGGCAAGCCTCTGGTGGTGACAAACAGTTGGGGCTCACAATGGGGCCCCCACGATGGCACAGGCACTTTTGCCGACGTATATAACGAACTTTTTGGTGATGCACATCCCAATCGTGTGGCACTGTTTGCTGCCAGCAATGATGCATCCAGCAGCCTGGATGGTGAGGGTGGCGGCTACCACATCAACGGCATGGCCAGTGCCGAGCAGCCCCTGGGCGCCATCTTGCGCTCCAGCCGCTATAGCGACACCGATGGAGGTGCCTCCTATGGTGGCCTGCTTGCCAACGCATGGGCTCGCTCACCTGAGGTGCAGAAAATGGGTGTGAAGATTCTGGTACTTGACGCAAAGACCGGTGTGGTAAAGAAAACCGTAACAGTGACTAACCCTTCGAACAACGTGACTGGCCTTAGCAGCTACTATACCGGCACGCTCAAGGTGTACTATGATGATGTGGAGTCGGACAAGACACAGATTGCCGTTTACAGTTCAGGTCTGAACTCTACCAGCACATATAGCTCCTACAAAGACGGTAAGACCTACTATAGGAGCAACTACACGCTGGCAGTGCAGTTCTACCCGCTTGAAGGCAGTGCCGAGATTGATGTGTGGGGTGGTAGTCACGACTACTTTACCAACCACTTGACCACCAGCGGCTACACCTGGACTGAAGGTAGCGATGACATGTGTGTGAGTGACGAAGCCACCATTCCCAGCGTGATTTCGGTGGGTGCCTATGTGAGCCGCAATACTGTCACCGACCACTATGGAAACACCCATAGCTTGGCGTCACGTTTTCCCAACGTAGGCGACATTGCCGACTTCTCAAGCTACGGCACCGCCTCACAGAGCCCCATCGGTGTGGCTTATCCATGGATAACTGCTCCTGGTGCAACTGTAGTGGCTGCCGTGAACCACTACCACAGGGTGGGCTTCATCGACGATTCCCATGCCAGTAGCGGCCGCTATCGTGTGAATAATAGCACCAGCAACCCCTATGGAAACATGAACGGCACCTCGATGGCTACGCCTGTTGCAGCCGGCATTGTAGCTCTGTGGCTACAGGCCGCTCATGAAAACGGCATCGACCTTACCGTGAATGATGTGAAAGAAATCATGCGTGAGAGTGCACAGCGCGACGAATTTGTGACCAGCGGGCCCAACGCTACACACTTTGGCAACGGCAAGCTCGATGCCATGGCTGGAATCGCCTACCTGCTGCCAAGCGACAAACCCCGCGTGAACGCCTCACCCAAATCCATCGCCTTTGGCGAGTTGCCCGCCGGTACACCCGTCACTGAGACCATCACCGTGACTGGTATGAACCTTGAGAGTGACGTTACCATAGCCGTCAACGACGATGCTGGCGTGTTTGCTGTGGATCATACCACCGTGTCACCAGCCGATGCCACAGCCGGAGCCACGGTAACAGTCACCTTTACCCCAACCGCACTCCTGACAGCATCATACACCGGTTCGCTGAGCATTACCAGTGCCAATGCCAACACCGTGACTGTAAACCTCACCGGTAACGGCACCTACAATGGCCCTGCCATCAGCACGTCGGCCACAGCTGTGGCATTTGACAACGTGGAAAATGGCACCAGTGCCACCAAGACGCTGACCGTGAGCGGCAAGTTCCTGACCAATGATGTGACAGTGTCACTCAACGACGCCAACGGCGTGTTTGCCGTCGATGCCACCACCGTGCCACAGGCCGAGGCTATGGCTCAGGGCGGCAAGACGCTCACCATCAGTTTCAGTCCTCCCGAATCAACCGAAGCACAAGCCTTCAACGGCAGCATCACGCTGAGTACCGACGAGGCTGCCAGTGTTACCATTCCTATAAGCGGCACTGGTTTCTACACCGCACCTGCCGTGACGGTGAGTAGCCAGTCGCTGGCCTTAACCACAAGTATTGGCAAACCTGTGTCGCGATCTCTGACCGTGAGTGGCATACGCATCAACAATGCCCTGCAAGTGATGCTCAACGACGAACATGGTGTGTTCACTGTCACCCCCGAGACCATCGATGATGGCGCACTAGTTGACGATGGTCTGGCAACCATTACAGTAGGATTCTTCTCGGAGGAGGTAGGCATCTACTCAGGCACCATCATTATCAGCGGTGACGAAGCCCCTGCCGTGACAGTCGATCTTTTTGCCACGGCCGATGACGGTGGCACCGCCAGCGACGACTACCTGAACATTGCCAAGTATGCCACCATCGACAGCGCCGGTTGGAATTCAAGTTCAGTCAAAAACCTTTACCAGTACACCGAATACCCCGACAACAGCGTGGCATGGCTCACCCTGCCTGTCTATGGTGCTTGGAGGACTGTGGCCAACAGTGAAGGGGAGCAGAAGTGGATTCATACAACCACTACATCCAGTTCGGCAACCGGTGTGTCACATTGGCAATCGGGCAATCAATACCTGCAATATCCCTCACTGCCTTTCACCGCATATTTCGCTACCAATGGAAACTCCGCAAGGCCTTTTGGCCCGTTAAGTCCTGGAACAAATATGTATGAAGTATCATTCTATGTGACCAACACAACGGCTGTTCACTTGTATGGCGAAACGGGTACGGGTGCTGATTCCAAACCATCTAAATTAATTGTCTATGAATGTACGCGCAATGCCGATGGCACAGTAACCGAGAGTGACGTCGCCTACAGCACCAGAATGTGCAACACAAGCTCTACGGTATTCCACTTCAACATTCCTGATTTGGATGAGAACACAATTTATAAGGTTCAGGCTTGCATTTACAACGGTCAGTTGTATGACATCGGTTTCCAGACTTTGCTTGACCAGCCGAGTCTGCGTGCCACACCATTCAGCACTGTTAAGGTTGTCACCGAGCCTAATGACACAAAGACTGCCATCGTCAAGGTCAAGGGACGTTTGCTCAGCGGTGATGTCACCGTCAGCGTCAATGATGAGAACGGTGTGTTCCGTGTGACTCCCAATCACATTCCCAAGGCTACTGCCGAGACAGGTACCGAAGTGATGGTGATTTTCAATTCGGCAAACGAAGGCACATTCACCGGCACACTCAACGTGAGCTGCGGCGAACTGTCACAAGATGTCACCCTCAACGGTCAATGCACAGAGTTGGGGACTGCGAGCACCAACTACCTGGATGTATCGAAGTATCAGACTATTGATGACACAGACTGGGTAGAGGCAGTAACCATCAGTACCAACAACCAGAGAGTACTTCAAAATCTATATGCATTCAATGTTGATGATGAAGACAGTGATTACGGATGGCTCTCCATGTCGATTTATGGTGCTTGGAAGACTGTGAGGTACACAAGCAGTACAAGCTCAACCACCTATACCAATCGTCCTGAGAAATGGATTGACAGCCATGTGGCCGAAGGTACGACTACAAGTGCCTATCCTTACTTCTCAATAGTCTCTGAAAATGAATGGTCGGCATCTACTACTCCACTGCCATTGCGTGGAAAGATGACCTATTTCTCCAAGTCGGGAACCGGGAACCAGACAGGAAACGGTGCTCCCAGGGCGCTTGACAAGAATAGCACGACGAATACTTCGGCACGCAGTGTGCAGTTCTATGTCACCAACACTGACATCGTCAAGATTTATGCCTACGAAAACACAAGTGTAAACAGCGAACAGACCTACAAGACCAAGCTGAATGTGTATGAGTGCGTGCTAAATGACGATGGCACGGTAACCCCTGCTGCCAATCCTGTCAAGTCAGTTTTCAATCCCGGTAATGGTGGAACCAATTTCACACTGACTGCCGACAACCTCGATCTGAGTAAGATTTATATGGTTGACGTAGTCAGCTATCGTGGCAAGCTCTATGAGATAGCCTTCCGCACACCGATGAATGCAGGTGACGACACGCCAACGCTAACGCTAAGCCAGTTGGTTGCCACGGGAGTGAACGGCACCACCTACAAGGTGGCTAACGGTGACCTCACTGCAGTGGCTTACACCACATCAAACGGCATCGCTACCGTCTATGCGAAGGACGACAACGCCTATGCCGACAAAGATGTCAACAACACCGGCGCTATCGACTATATTGCCAATGTCGTCAATCTGCAGAATAACTATGACCAGAGCAACTGGGTGGCACTGAGCCTGCCGAGCAACGAAGGTATTGACCAGCTCATGGGCCGCAGGCTGTATGGTGTGTCGGGCACCTGGATAAAGGACGCTGACGGCAATTGCACCATCGTAGCGACTGCCGTGCCCACGGCCAATGGCAATGCCGCTGTGTTTACGCCCAACATCTTTGAGCCTTGCAACTTCCTGGGCAATCTGCAAACGGGTGCCGATGAGAACAACTACTTCTTTGTCACACCCAAGCCTATGGAGGTGGGATATATCATGCACGCACAGTGGCTCGATGCCAAAGACGCCTTTGTCGTGCCTGCACAGGGAACCACGGTGAACACCTGCGGACTGGACGGGGGCTTCTATGCAAACTTCTCTCTCCTGCCTGAGTTTGTGCCTGAGAACGGACGCTCTTATAGCTTCACGGCCCTCATACGCCAGGAGGCAGCCAATTCCAGCAGCCATGGACTGACCGACGAGACGGGTGGAGAGAATGCCACCGTGGCGACCAACCGAGTGGTTTATCCTATCACCCTGAAGAAAATCAGCTTGGGCACCGGCGACGTGAATGCCGATGGCGTGGTTGATGTGGATGACTTGAACATCTTGATTAGCATCATCCTGGGTAAGGACAGTGCAGACAACTACGAAGATCGCGCATACATCCTTGGAAATGACTTTGTGGATGTGGACGATGTGAATGCCCTAATCAAGATCATGTTACAATTGTAAAAAACGCTCACACTCTGGGGGCATGATGCTCTCCAGAGTGTGAGGTGTTTTTCAGAAATATAAGATTAATCAAAATTATAGGGAAATGAAACACAAAACTCTAATTCTAAAACTTTGTCTGGCAAGCTTGGCCCTGTTGAGCACCCACGCCCTGCAAGCCCAAACCGCCAGCGACAACTACCTGGACCTGGCAAACTATGCCACCATCAATGAGGCGGGCTGGAACACAAGTGTTGTCAAAAACCTCTACCAGTACACGGAATATTCAGATAAAGGTGTGGCATGGCTCACCTTACCCGTATATGGTGCTTGGAGTACTGTAGCCAACAACGAAGGGGAGCAGAAGTGGATTCATACAACCGCCACATCCAGTTCGGCAACTGGTGTGTCAAATTGGCAACCGGGCAATCAATACCTGCAATATCCCTCACTGCCTTACACCGCATATTTCGCTACCACTGGAAACACCGCAAGACCTTTTGGCCTGTTAAGTCCTAGTACAAATATGTATGAAGTATCATTCTATGTAACCAATACAACGGCTGTTCACTTGTATGGCGAAACAGGTGCGGGTGCTGATTCCAAACCATCTAAATTAATTGCTTACGAATGCACTCGCAATGCCGATGGCACACTGACCGAGAATGGGGTAGCATACAATACTGACATGTGCAACACAAGTTCCACTGTTTTCCACCTCAACATTCCTGACTTGGATGAGAACACTATTTATAAGGTTCAGGCATGCATTTACAACGGACAGTTGTATGACATCGGTTTCCAGACTTTGCTTGACCAGCCGAGTCTGCGTGCCACGCCGTTCAGCACCATGAAAGTTGTAGCTGAACCAAATGACACAAAGACCACGATTGTCAAGGTCATGGGACATGCACTTGATAGCGATGTCGAAGTTACGGTTGATGATAATGGCGCTAATGTTTTTCGTGTTGTCCCTACCCATATTACCAAAAATAGCGCAGAAGCGGGAGCTGAAGTAATGGTTATTTTCAGTTCCGCAAACGAAGGCACATTCACCGGCACACTCAACGTGAGCTGCGGTGAACTGTCACAAGATGTCACCCTCAACGGTCAATGCACAGAGTTGGGGACTGCAAGCACCAACTACCTGGATGTCTCGAAGTATAAAACTATTGATGGCACTAACTGGGTTTCGGCTGTTACTTTGAGCAATGGACAGAGAGTACTTCAAAACTTATATGCTTTCAATAACGATGCAGAAAACGCTAATTACGGATGGCTCACCATGTCAATTTATGGTGCTTGGAAGACTGTGAGATACACAAGTAGTACAAGCTCAACCACCTATTCCAATCGTCCAGAGAAATGGATTGACAGCCATTTGGCCGAAGGTACGACTCCTTACACCTCAATAAGCACTGAAAATGAATGGTCGGCATCTAGAACTCCACTGCCATTGCGTGGAAAGATGACCTATTTCTCCAAGTCGGGAACCGGGAGCCAGACAGGAAATGGTGCTCCCAGGGCGCTTGACAATAGTAACACGACGAATACTTCGGCTCGCAGTGTGCAGTTCTATGTCACCAACACTGACATCGTCAAGATTTATGCCTACGAAAACATAGGTGTAAACAGCGCACAGGCCTACAAGACCAAGCTGAATGTGTATGAGTGCGTGCTAAATGACGATGGCACGGTAACCCCTGCTGCCAATCCTGTCAAGTCAGTTTTCAACCCCGATAATGGTGGAACCAATTTCACACTGACTGCCGACAACCTCGATCTGAGTAAGATTTATAAGGTTGACGTAGTCAGCTATCGTGGCAAACTCTATGAGATAGCCTTCCGCACCCCAAATACCAGTAGCACTATTATACCAGAAATGACACTGGCAGAATTGGTATCCAATGGTATCAACGGTAAGACATATCGTGTGGCAAATGATTATCTTACAAGTGTGAGCTATACAGATGCAGACGGTTACGTCACACTTTATGCCAAAGACGACAATGGCTATAATGACAAGAATGTGAAACCAGATGGAGCAAATGATTTTATGAATAGACTGCAAAGCAGAGAATACGACCAAAGCAACTGGGTGGCAATCAGTCTGCCCAAGAGCGTAGGCGTTAATGGTATTAGTATGAGCGAGAGCAGAATCAGTAATATAGTAGGTACCTGGTATAAGGATGAAAATGGCAATTGCACTATTGTAGCATCAAGTGTTCCCACACAAGGCACCGCTAGTGAATATACGCCTAACATATTCATTACCTGCAACTTCCTTGGCAATCTGCAGACTGGTGCCGATGGCAATAACTACTATTTTGTAATGCCGAAACCAATGGAAATTGCTGAAATCACTTGGGCTCAATGGTCGGCTTCCAAAAATGCCTTTGTAATTCCCGAACAGACAGGAAATACTAACCAATTGGGCTTGGATGGCGGTTTCTATATCAATACCCACTTCCTTCCTGCTTTTAATCCTGTAGATGGTGAAACTTACAATTTCAAAGCATTAATCCGTAAAGAGTCGTCAGCTTCAATCAATGCTACCAATCTATGCTCAGGTGCAACAAGGACAATAGGTGGCAGCAACGCCACGGTAAGCAATGACTATTTGGCATATCCACTTTCGTTAGTTGGGGAAAACGGTGGTATCATCACTGCTGTTACCGATGTGCGCAAGGCAGAGCCCGTAGGTGATGACCGTTACTACAACGTGATGGGTCAGCCAGTGTTGCATCCCAGCCCCGGCATTTACATCCATAATGGACGCAAGGTGGTAATCACGCAATAGCGCTGTTAATTTACCAGCATTCAAGGGGATGTGTCATAATTCTATTTCATAAGGCTTTGATTGAATTTTGAGATTACGTCACTGATATAGTGCATCTTCGAAGCACCTTTTAAGTCGCTGTCTCTCACCAAGCTGCGCACATCTTCGATGTTGCTTGCATGGTGTTAAAGAAATGGTCGCATCTTCGATGCGCCTGCGTTTTCAACGCTTTTTTTGAATTATGACACACCCTCTTTACATTGTCATGGAAAACAGTTTTTTGAACTTTATTGTTGCTTTAGGGTGATTTTTTTTGGCTTTTTTGCCGCTTATTAGTAACTTTGCACCCGCAAAAGAAAAAATGCCACGCGCCTGTGGCGGAATTGGCAGACGCGCCAGACTTAGGATCTGGTATCGCAAGATGTGAAGGTTCGAGTCCTTTCAGGCGCACACACACTGAATAATCTCGCCGGCAAGGCGGGATTTTTTTGTCTCATGACATGCTATTGCCCTCGGCTGTTGCCTCGTCCCTTTTTCAGTGGGTAAGCGTAGGCAGGCGGTTGTCAAAATCTGGTGCTATATCAAGCTTTTACTTTTTTTGTGAATCGACTATTGATAACGGTAGTCGTTAAGCGAATTTTGTTGTTTGGCTTGCAAATTTTAATAAATATGCCTAACTTTGACGATATTTCGAAACGGAAAAAGGCGTTTTATTATTAAAAACTTGAAATGGCTATGAAACAGAATTATTTTGATTTACATGAGAGAGTGGCAATAGTAACCGGATGCTCAACCGGGCTTGGCGTGCAGATGGCGCGAGCGCTGGCCAACCAGGGCTGCAAGATCGTCCCCATTGCCCGCCGTTTAGAGAAATTGCAGGAAGTGGCGGCAGCCATTACGCAAGACTTCGGTGTCGAGACACTGCCGTTGCGTTGCGACATTACCGACACTGCACAAGTCGAAGCAATGGTCGATGCCGTGATGAAGCATTTCGGACGCATCGACATCCTGATTAATAACGCCGGAACGGGTGCTGTGGCTCCGGCCGAAGATATTACCGACGAGCAGTTTGCCAATGAAATGAATATCGACCTGTTCGGGTCGTTCCGCGTGGCACGTGCCGTTGCCAAGAAGGCCATGATTCCGGCTCAATATGGCCGCATTATCAACATCGCATCGATGTATGGCCTTGTGGGTAACAAGATTGCGCCGGCATCGCCCTATCATGCAGCCAAGGGTGGGGTGGTGAACCTCACACGAGCCTTGGCGGCCGAGTGGGGGCGATATGGCATAACGGTGAACACGATATGCCCCGGATATTTTGTCACTCCACTCACGCAAGAAACACTCGACAGCCAGTGGTTTCAAGACTATGCCAAGGGAGCTATACCCATGGAGCGCTACGGCGTGGAAGGCGAGCTCGACTCGGCTGCCGTGTTCTTAGCTTCGCCGGCGTCGAGCTATGTCACCGGCGTGGCTCTGCCAGTCGATGGCGGTTACACTTGCATGTAATAATACCCACATATTAGTGGGCGCTTCCACCTCTGTGAGCATTTGTGCTACGGGGGTGGTTTTGTGTTTTATGGCAGGTTTGAGTCGTTTTCGATAAAAAAATAAAAATAAAGGCTTTGGCCTGCCCGAAAAATCAATAATTTTGATTAAATTTGCAGTCTTAATAGACATTAATCTACTAATTCCAAAACATAACATTATGAACAAGCAAGTAACACTTGAACAAGCCGTTGAGAAAGTGCATGATGGAATGACAATCATGTTCGGCGGTTTCCTGGGTGTGGGTAGTGCCACACAAATAATCGATGCCATTGTGGCTAAGGGCGTTAAGGATCTTACAATTATTGCTAACGATACTGCCTATGACGAGGTGGCTCACGGCAAGCTGGTGACCAATCATCAAGTGAAGAAGGCTATCGTGTCGCACACAGGCACCAATAAGCAGACAGCTTTACAAAAGAATGAGGGCACGCTCATCGTGGAGTATGTGCCGCAGGGCACTCTTGCCGAGCGCATCCGCGCCTATGGCGCCGGACTGGGTGGTGTGCTCACTCCCACCGGCCTGGGCACTATCATGGCCGACGGCAAGCAAATCGTAAACGTCGATGGTAAGGACTATCTGCTCGAGAAACCACTGAAGGCTGATATCGCATTCTTGCGTGCAAACATTGTGGATGAGTTTGGTAACATGGTGTTCCTGGGAACAACCAACAACTTCAATCCGCTCATGGCCACCGCAGCCGACTATGTGGTTGTAGAAGCCGAGAAGCTTGTGAAAGTGGGCGAAATCAAGCCTGAGTGTGTTCATGCATCGGGCATTTATGTCGATGCCATCTATGTAGAGAAATAATCAACACACTTGCCGATATGGAATACAGAACAAAAATCAGACTGCGCATGAGCGCAAAAGATGCCCATTATGGTGGTAATCTGGTGGACGGTGCCCACATGGTGCACTTGTTTGGCGATGTAGCAACCGAGCTGCTGATAATGCGTGATGGCGACGAAGGCCTCTTCCGCGCCTACGATAGTATCGACTTCTTAGCACCGGTCTATGCCGGCGACTTTATCGAGGCTGAGGGCTGGATCGACCGCGAGGGCAACACATCGCGTCACATGCAATTCGAAGCCCGCAAGGTGGCTGTCTCGCGCCCCGACATCTCGGCCAGCGCAGCCGACGAGCTCGACGAGCCCATCGTTGTGTGCCGTGCTTCGGGCACTTGTGTAACTCCCAAAGAATGCCAAAGAAAATAAGCCGTTATGGATAAGCTGATAATAACTGCCGCAATATGCGGTGCCGAGGTAACTAAGGAGCAAAACCCCAATGTGCCCTATACCGTAGAGGAAATCGTGCGCGAAGCAAAATCGGCCGTAGATGCCGGTGCTGCTATCGTTCACCTTCATGTGCGCTGGGACGACGGCACTCCCACGCAAGATCGTAACCGTTTCCAGGAGTGTGAGGAAGCCATCCTCAAGGTGTGTCCAAATGTCATCCTCATCCCATCGACCGGCGGTGCCGTGGGCATGACTCCTGACGAGCGCCTGCAATCGACCGACACCACTCCGCTGCCCGAAATGGCTACGCTCGACTGCGGAACCTGCAACTTCGGCGACGAGATTTTCGATAACACGATGCCCACGATGCGCGCCTTCGGAAAGCGCATGATGGAGCGTGGCATAAAGCCCGAATATGAATGCTTTGAGATGGGGCATCTCGACACCATCCTGAACATGGCTCGCAAGGGCGAGGTTCCCGGAGCACCCATGCAGTTTAACTTCGTGCTGGGTGTGCCGGGCTGTACGCCTGCCACAGTGGCCAACTTGTGCTGGCTGGTTAACGGCATACCTGCCGGCTCGACCTGGACAGTGACCGGCGTGGGCCGCCATGCCTTCCCCATGGCTGCTGCAGCCATAGCGATGGGTGGTAATGTGCGCGTGGGATTTGAGGACAACCTCTACTTGTCGCGCGGCGTGCTTGCCAAGAGCAACGGCGAACTCGTGTCGAAGGTGGTGCGCATTGCCAACGAGCTGGGACGCCCCATAGCCACCAGCGACGAGGCACGCGAAATACTGGGCCTGCCACTGCGCAAATAATCATGCAAATATCTATCAACTATATTAACCATTAAATTTCCCTACTACAATGCAGAAACATGGAAATAGATTCGGAACTCACCGAGTAATTGAACCCGTGGGCGTGTTGCCACAGCCGGCCAACAAGCTCGACAACAATATGGACGAAATCTATGATAACGAAATCCTTATCGACGTTCAGACACTGAACATCGACTCGGCTTCGTTCACCGATATTCACAACTATGCCAAGAGCCAGGCCAAGAATCCTGACGACGAGGCCGAGGTGATGGAAGAAATCAAGAAAGAAATGATGCTCAACGTGGAGCTCCAGGGCAAGCACCGCAACCGCCGCACAGGCTCGGGTGGCATGCTGCTGGGCACTGTCGAAAAAATCGGCGATGCCCTCAAGGGCAAGATCGACCTGAAGGAAGGCGACCGCATTGCCACTTTAGTGTCGCTGTCGCTCACTCCGCTGCGCATCGATGAAATCCTGAACATCAAGGCCGACGTTGATCAAGTCGATATCAAGGGTAAGGCAATATTGTTTGAGAGTGGTATCTATGCCAAAATACCTAACGATATGCCCGAGAAGCTCGCTCTGAGCGCACTCGATGTGGCCGGTGCTCCTGCCCAGACCGCCAAGCTGTGCCAGTATGGCCAGAATGTCGTCATCCTGGGTGCCGGTGGCAAGAGCGGTATGCTGTGCTGCTATGAGGCAAAGAAGCGCGTGGGCGTGACCGGTAAGGTCATCGGCTTGGCTAACAGCCCCAAGAGCACGCAGCGCATCAAGGACTTAGGCTTCTGCGACGTGGTGGAGAGCGTGGCCGGTATGACTCCTGTTCAGATTAACGAACTCGTGAGCAACCTCACCGGCGGCAAGATGGCCGACGTGACTATCAACTGCGTGAACGTGCCCGACTGCGAAATGACAGCTGTGCTCTGCACCAAGGACGATGGCATTGTATATTTCTTCTCGATGGCTACCAGCTTCACCAAGGCTGCTTTAGGTGCCGAGGGCATTGGCGCCGATGTGAATATGATTATCGGCAATGGCTACACTAAGGGACATGCCGAGTTCACACTGCAAGAGTTGCGCGAGAGCCCTGAGCTGCGTAAGATTTTTGAAGAATTGTATGCTTAAGTGATGATTTCCTGCCGGGGAGCATGGCGTTTTTCATGCTCCCTGAGCGGGAAAGCAAAAAATAAAAAATAAATATGGCAGAATCAAGAAGAAAACAAATGTTTCCCGATGTAACCGACGAGCAGTGGAACGACTGGCGTTGGCAGGTGCGTAACCGCATCGAGACTCTTGAAGACTTGAAGAAATATGTGAAGCTCACCGCCGAGGAAGAAGAGGGCGTAAAGAAAACGCTTTCTACTCTGCGCATGGCCATTACGCCCTATTACCTGAGCCTCATTAATCCCGACGACCCGCACGACCCAGTGCGCCGCCAGTGCATCCCTACAGGACTGGAAACCCATCAGGCCCAGGCCGACCTGCTCGACCCTCTGCATGAGGATGAAGACTCTCCCACGCCGGGCTTGACACACCGTTACCCCGACCGAGTGCTGTTCCTCATCACCGACATGTGCTCGATGTATTGCCGCCACTGCACGCGTCGCCGTTTTGCTGGTCAGACCGATAAGGAATGCGGAGCCGATCGCATCGAGAAAGCGTTAGAGTATATCGAGAAAACCCCCACCGTGCGCGACGTGCTGCTCTCGGGTGGCGATGCACTCATGGTGGGCGACAAGAAGCTGGAGTATATTATCTCGCGTCTGCGCGCCATACCTCATGTCGAAATCGTGCGCTTAGGCACGCGCACCCCGGTGGTGTGCCCGCAGCGCATCACTCCCGAGCTGTGTGCCATGCTCAAGAAGTATCACCCGGTGTGGCTTAACACCCACTTCAATCACCCCAATGAGGTGACTGCCGAGTCGCGTCGTGCGTGCGAAATGCTGGCCGATGCCGGTGTGCCCCTTGGCAACCAGAGCGTGCTGTTGCGTGGCGTGAACGACTGCGTGCATGTGATGAAACACCTTGTGCACGAGTTGGTGAAGATGCGTGTGCGTCCTTACTATATCTATCAGTGCGACCTGTCGATGGGTCTTGAACATTTCCGCACTCCGGTGTCGAAGGGTATCGAGATTATCGAGGGTCTGCGCGGTCACACATCGGGCTTCTGCGTGCCCACCTTTGTGGTGGATGCCCCCGGTGGCGGTGGCAAGACGCCGGTGATGCCGCAGTATGTCATCTCGCAGGCTCCGGGCCGTGTCGTGCTTCGCAACTTCGAGGGCGTGATTACCACCTATACCGAGCCCACCGAGTATCACAGCGAGTGCAACTGCCCCGAGTGTCAGGCCGAGCGTGCCAAACATGTGGCCGACGACAAGGCTGTGGATGGCGTGATCTCGCTGCTCGAGGGTGAGCGCATGAACATTGAGCCCAAGGCGCTGAAGCGCCATGAGCGTAACGAAATTCGTAAAAACGACTGATAAAAGCGTCGGAGGCGGCCTGCATGGCGATTGTCGTGCAGGCCTCAACCGGCCGAATGGGATGAACGAGTGCCGTTGATCGACGAAATATTAAAGTACGATAGCCTGTCGATAGTGGGGCTGGAAAAAAACACCGGTAAGACCGAGTGCCTGAAATATGTGCTCAGCCGGATGCCGGTGGCCGCGCGGCGCATTGCCGTGACATCGATAGGCATCGACGGCGAGACAGTGGATCAGGTGACACGCACCCAAAAGCCTGAGATTGTGTTGCGCGAGGGGATGTACTTCGCCACTTCTGAAATGCATTATCGCCAGCGCCGCCTGGTAGCCGAGCTCATCGATGTGAGCAACGAGAGTACATCGCTGGGGCGTGTGGTTACGGCAAAGGCGCTAACGCAAGGCAAGATATTGCTGTCGGGACCTTCGTCGGCAGCAGGATTGCAACGATGGATGAAGCAGATGCAGGACAATCACCGTATGGACTTGACTATCATCGACGGCGCGTTGTCGCGACTGAGCTCGGCATCGCCAGCAGTGAGCCGCTCGATGATTCTCGCAACCGGTGCAGCCTATTCGGCCAACATGACTACCTTAGTGCAAAAGACTGCACATGTGGTGGGACTGATTAACCTCGATTTGACAGATGATGAAAACAGGTCGCTGCTCGGCCCGATTGATAAAGGCGTGTGGAGCATCGACACCAATGGAGAACTTAAAGACATAAACAAGGAAACATCGCTCTCGCAGCAGGTGCATCTCGAAAATGTGGACGATTGTAAAGCCATCTATGTGGCCGGAGCGCTGGTGAGTGGGTTTCTCGAGAAGGTGAGACAAAACAGAAAGCTAAGGAATGTGGAAATTGTGGTGCGGGATTTCACAAAGATTTTTGTCGATCCGCAACAGCTCAGGCTGTTTGTGGGTGGCGGCGGCCGCGTCACAGTGCTGCAGCGCAGCAGGCTGATAGCCGTTACGGTCAACCCCACATCACCCAGTGGCTACACGCTCGACTCTCACGAATTGTGTCATCGTCTTGCCGACGCTATACAGCTACCGGTGTATGACTTGTTAAAGACTGAACCATAATGCAATTAAAAGACATCATAAAATCGCCCTGCGGCATTCAATTCATGCTCGACCGCCTGGAACTGCAGTCGGGCTTTGCCCGCTACTGGCTGCTGAACTCTGAGATGATGGTGACGGCCGGTGATATAGAGGCTATGTATGGTGTGCTACGCAGGTTTGTCGATTTCATCACTACGGTTGATACACCTTATATAAATACGTTACTCCACAAGCTGCAATGTGTCAAAGACCTGCGCACAACTAATGCCCACTTGCATCAGCATGCCATCCTCGATGATATAGAACTATTTGAGATAAAGCATATCTCGCTGCTTGCTGCCGACGTCAGCCGTCTGCTGGCCGACCATGGCATGGCCGGTGTCGTGGAAATCCCCTGCCTTGACGAAGTGGTAGAGATTTTGGATCCCGATGGGATGAAGATAGCCACATTCTATGTCTATGACTCCTATGATGAGCGGCTAAAACAGTTGAGGGCGCAAATGCGCAAGCATCCCGAGCAGCAAGAGGAACTGCTGATAGAGGCTTCGCGCATCGAAGACGAGGTGAGAGCCGGCCTGAGCCGTCGCTTGTTTGCCTATGCCGATGCCATCGAGCAGACGCAGAATGCCTTAGCACTGATAGATGTGAGCATAGCCAAGGCCAGACAGATGCAGCAGTTGCAATTATGCTTCCCTGCGACGTCGGCCGACGGCACGAGCCGATACCGGGAAATGTTTCATCCGCAAGTGAAAGCTGTGCTTGCCAAGGGCAACATTGCCTTCCAGCCGGTGGACATAGCATTTGGCAAGACACCCACCCTGATTACCGGAGCCAACATGGGTGGCAAGACCGTTGTGCTCAAGACGCTCACGCTGTGCCAGTATCTGTTCCAGTTCGGTTTTGGAATACCGGCCGCGGCGGCGACAATAGCTGTGAAAGATGAGGTGTACTTCTGTATAGGCGACGAGCAGTCGGTGGAAAAGGGACTGTCGTCGTTTGCAGCCGAGATGAAGAGCATAGATGCCGTTATCAAGGCATCACGCAAACAAATCAATGTGCTGGCATTGATCGACGAGCCGGCACGAACCACCAACCCCGTCGAAGGCACCGCCCTGGTCTCGGCACTGCTGCAGGTGCTCGACGGCGACAATGTGAGCCTGGTTATGACCACTCACTACGATATAGAGCCTGGCAAGGCACGATGCCTGCGGGTGAAAGGCTTTGAGAATGGCTCGATGAACTATGAGCTGACTGAGGTGCACGATGGTGAAGTGCCTCACGAGGCATTGAATATAGCCCATAGCCTGGGCATCGACAGCCAGTGGCTGGAACTGGCCAAACAACTGCTTAGAGTGTCAAGAAATACTATATAATTTTTAGAACCAAACACTTAGAAACAATATCACAGGAATATGCAAAAGAGCAAATTAGGATTAGACTTTGAGAAAGTGGAATATGCCCGCGGGTTGGCCAAGAACATTGCTCAAGATGTGCAGACCTTTGTCGAGCAATACACCACCGTGGCCGTTGAGCGCACTCTGTGCCGCTTGATGGGCATCGACGGCGTGGATGATAACCAGGTGCCGTTGCCCAACGTGGTGGTGGATGCTCTCAAGGACAAGGGTGTGCTGGGTGAAGGAGCCCTGTTCTTCATAGCCAACGCAATGCTGCAGACCGGCTTAAATCCTCAGCAGATTGCCGAGAAAGTTTCCACCGGAGAAATAGACATTACTAAGGTTGTAACACGCGATGCCGAGCAAATAGCTCATGTGCTGCAACCGGTAATCGACGAGAGCATGAGCCGCATACGCACGCGCCGTGCCCGTCGTGAACATTATCTTGAAACGATAGGTGAAGGCCCTAAGCCTTACCTCTATATAATTGTCGCAACCGGAAACATCTATGAAGACGTGGTTCAGGCGCAAGCCGGAGCCCGGCAGGGTGCCGATGTGATAGCCGTGATACGCACCACCGGCCAGAGCTTGCTCGACTATGTGCCCTATGGTGCTACTACCGAGGGCTTCGGCGGCACGTTTGCCACCCAAGAGAACTTCCGCATCATGCGCAAGGCCCTTGATGAAGTGGGCGAGGAGCAGGGGCGCTACATACGCCTGTGTAACTACTGCTCAGGCTTGTGTATGCCCGAGATTGCCATCATGGGTGCATTCGAGGGACTGGACGTGATGCTTAATGATGCCCTGTATGGTATCTTGTTCCGTGACATTAACATGCAGCGCACGCTCATCGACCAGTACATGAGCCGCATTATCAATGGCTTTGCCGGAGTGATTATCAATACCGGCGAGGACAACTACCTCACTACTGCCGATGCTGTGGAAGCGGCCCACACTGTGCTGGCTTCCGACCTTATCAATGAGCAGCTGGCACTGATGGCTGGCTTGCGTGAAGAGCAAATGGGACTCGGACACGCCTTTGAGATGGATCCAATGCTCGAAAACGGATTCTTGCTCGAGCTTGCCCAGGCGCAGATGACGCGTGAGATTTTCCCCAAGGCAACGCTCAAGTATATGCCGCCCACGAAGTTCATGACCGGTAACATTTTCCGCGGTCACATTCAGGACGCGCTGTTTAACATGATCGGCATCTGGACACATCAGGGTATTCAGCTGTTGGGAATGCCCACCGAGGCCATCCACACGCCCTTCATGAGCGACCGTTACCTGTCGATCGAAAACGCCAAGTACATCTTCAATAACATGAAGAGCATAGGCGAGGAAATGCAGTTTGTGGAAGGTGGTATATGCCGCACTCGTGCCAAGGAGGTGGTTGATAACACTATCAAGCTCCTTGAAGACATCAATAAGGAAGGCCTGTTCACCGCACTCGAGAAGGGTATCTTCGGCGATGTGAAGCGACCCAAGAACGGCGGCAAGGGACTGGCCGGTGTCACCATGAAGGGTGAGAACTATCTTAACCCGTTTGTAGAGTTGATGAAAGGTAAACGATAATTATAAAATGCAAGATATATGAGCGAAGGTTTATATTCAATGGAGGCTAAGGACTTCGACAAAACCTTAGACTTTACGAAAATCAAGCCCTATGGCGACACGATGAACGATGGCAAGGTGCAACTGAGCTTCACCCTGCCGGTGCCATGCGGTGCCGAGGCTGTGGAGGCAGCCAAGCAATTACTGCGCAAGATGGGGCTGGAAAATCCCAGCGTAGTCTATTATAAAGAACTCACTCCGGGCTTCACATTCTTCAACTGTTATGGTAGCTGCTCACACACGGTAGATTACTCCACAATCTATGTGCCCAAGGTGGAATCCACCACGATGGACATGTATGAGACCGATAAATATATCAAGGAGAACATAGGCCGTAACATTGTGATTGTGGGCGCTTCGACCGGCACCGATGCGCACACTGTGGGCATCGATGCTATCATGAACATGAAAGGCTATGCCGGCCATTACGGCCTGGAGCGCTACGACATGATTGACGCCTACAATTTAGGCTCGCAAGTGCCTAACGAGGAGTTCATTGCCAAGGGCGTGGAGCTCCATGCCGATGCACTTATCATCTCGCAGACGGTAACTCAGAAAGACGTCCACATCCAGAACCTCACCAACTTTATTGAACTGATGGAGGCCGAAGGCTTGCGCGACAAGATGATTTGCTGCTGCGGTGGTGCACGCATCACTCACGAGCTGGCTAAGGAACTGGGCTTCGATGCAGGCTTTGGCATGAATACCTATGCCGACGACGTGGCATCGTTCGTTGTGCAGGAAATGGTGAAACGAGGCATGAAATGAAGTAATATCATTTTAACAACATAATTAATCTCTAAATAAAAACCATTATGGATAAAAGTGAAATGAGAGTTGTCATCGCAAAGCGTGCTGCTAAGGAATTGCACGATGGTGACGTAGTGAATTTAGGTATCGGTATTCCTACCATGATTCCGAACTATCTTCCCGAAGGTGTCTCGGTGACTTTACAAACCGAGAATGGTGCAATGGGTATGGGTCCCACACCCGCCGAGGGAGAAGAGGACAAGAACCTTATCAATGCCGGCGGTGGTTTTATCACACTCAACGACGGAGCTTCGACGTTCGACTCGGCTACTTCGTTTGCCATCATACGCGGCGGACATGTGAACGTCTCGTTCCTGGGTGCGCTGCAGGTGGATGAAAAGGGAAATCTGGCTAACTGGATTATCCCCGGCAAGATGGCTCCCGGCATGGGTGGCGCCATGGACCTGGTGGTGGGTGCCAAGCGTGTGATCCTCACCATGGAACACACTCAGAAAGGTTCTCCCAAGATTCTTAAGGAGTGCACACTGCCCCTGACTGCTGCAGGACAAGTTAACATGATTATCACCGAGATGGGTGTCATGGACATCACGCCCGAAGGCATCGTGCTGCGTGAAATCCATCCCGAGTTCACTGTCGAGCAGGTGCAGGCCGCAACCGAGGCCAAGCTCATCATTTCGCCCGACTTGAAACCAATGGACATCTAATTAACAGGCAAAGGCTTATGGAATACAGTTTTTTGAAAGTCGAGACACAAGGTGCGGTAGCCGTGTTCACCATATCGGCGCCCAAGTCGCTCAATGCGCTCAATTCTACCATCCTGCGCGAACTTGATGATGCCGTCGATAACCTTGACGATGCAGCGCGTGTGCTCATCATCACCGGCGACGGCGAAAAATCGTTTGTGGCCGGAGCCGACATCTCGGAGATGGCTCACCTCAATGAACAGGAGGGTTACGAATTTGGTAAATTAGGAGCCGGAGTGTTCCGAAAGATTGAACTGCTTCCCATTCCAGTGATAGCAGCAGTCAACGGATTTGCCTTAGGCGGCGGTTGTGAGCTGGCTATGGCATGCGATATTCGCATCGCATCCGACAATGCCAAGTTTGGCCAGCCCGAAGTGGGATTAGGTATTATTCCCGGCTTCTCGGGCACTTATCGCCTGGCTAAACTCGTGGGACAAGGCTTTGCCAAGGAGATGATTTATACCGGGCGGGCTATACGCGCCGACGAGGCTCTGCGTGTGGGACTGGTCAATGCTGTGTATGCTCAGGGCGAGCTCATGGGCAGAGCCATGGAAATGGCACAGCGCATAGTTGCTAATGCACCCATTGCCATCTCGTTTGCAAAGAAGTGTATCAACGAGAGCTATGACTTAGGAGCCGACGAAGCTATTGAGCTGGAGAATGAAAAGTTCGGACAGTGCTTCAACACTGCCGACCAGAAAGAAGGCATGGACGCATTCCTCAAAAAACGTAAGCCGGCCTTTACCGGAAATTAATTGAGCCGGTTAACAACTCGCTGAACTTGAATTTTTAATCAAACATTAATTTTATACTAATAGATATTATGAAAATTTATGTAATTGGAACCGGAACCATGGCTAAGGGTATCGTTAAGGCTTTTGCCGCCAAGATGCCTGTGGTTATGAAGAGCCGCACGCAAGCCAGCCTCGACAAGGCCATGGCTTCTATTGCTAAGGGTTACAATAAGCTGGTGGAAAAGGGCAAGCTCACTCAGGAGGCTGTCGATGCCATCTTGGCCAACATTACCACCACTACCGACTATGCAACATTTGCCGATGCCGACCTCGTGATTGAGGCTGCCGTCGAAAACATGGACCTCAAGAAAGAGGTGTTCAAGGAGCTGGATGGCATTTGCAAGCCCGAGACAATCTTTGCAACCAACTCGTCGTCGCTGTCGATTACCGAGATTGCCGCTTGCACATCGCGCCCGGCACAATTCATTGGCTGTCACTTCTTCAATCCCGCCGACCGCATGGCACTCGTGGAGGTCATCAAGGGTCAGCTCACAAGCGATGAGACTGCAAAGTGCATCATCGACCTTACGACCGCAATAGGCAAGACTCCGGTGCCCGTGAACGAGGCTCCTGGATTTGTGGTTAACCGCATCCTTATTCCGATGATTAACGAGGCTGTGGGCATCCTGGCCGACGGCATTGCAAGTGCCGAGGACATCGACAAGTGCATGATGCTGGGTGCAAATCATCCCATGGGACCGCTCGCACTGGCCGACCTCATCGGCAACGATGTGAACTTGGCCATCATGGAGGTGCTCTACAACGAGTTTGGCGATCCAAAGTATCGTCCTCATCCACTGCTGCGCAAGATGGTGCGTGCCGGACTGCTCGGACGCAAGACCGGCGAGGGATTCTACAAATATTAATTGGATGCGGGCGGCAGGCCGTGGCGTGCGACTCGCTTGCAGCTTGCAGCTCGCAGCTTGTAACTAAGAAAACAAATTAAACAGAATATGGATTTTAGCTATTCAAAGACAGAACAACTTTTCCTGCAGATGATTCGCTCGTTTGCAGAAAACGAGGTAAAGCCTTTAGCAGCCGAGATTGACGAGCAGGAACGATTCCCAATCGAGACCGTTGAAAAGATGGGCAAATTAGGCATCATGGGTATTCCTGTTCCCAAGCAGTATGGCGGCGCAGGCGGCACAGTGCAGATGTATATCATGGCTGTAGAGGAACTCTCGCGTGTGTGTGCAACTACGGGTGTTGTGCTTTCGGCTCACACCTCGCTGTGCATGGCTCCTATCATGGAGAACGGAACCGAGGAGCAGAAGATGAAGTATCTGCCCAAGCTCGCATCGGGCGAGTGGATCGGTGCTTTCGGCCTTACCGAGCCTAATGCAGGCACCGATGCCGCTATGCAGCAGACAACTGCTGTGGATGCCGGCGACAAGTGGATTCTCAACGGCTCCAAGATTTTCATCACCAACGCTTCGAATGCTCACGTATTCATCGTCATGGCGATGACCGACAAGTCGAAGGGCACCAAGGGTATCTCGGCGTTTATCGTTGAGAAGGGTATGCCCGGTTTCTCAATCGGCAAGAAGGAGCTCAAGATGGGTATTCGCGGCAGTGCAACTTGTGAGTTGATTTTTGAAAACTGCGAAGTACCCAAGGAGAACCTGCTCGGCCCGCTTGGCAAGGGCTTCAACATCGCCATGAAGACGCTCGACGGCGGTCGCATCGGTATCGCTTCACAAGCACTGGGCATCGCCCAGGGCGCTATGGACGAGACGGTGAAATATACCAAGGAACGCAAGCAGTTTGGCCGCGCCATCGCCAAGTTCCAGAACACGCAGTTCCAGATGGCCGACCTCAAGACTAAGGTTGAGGCTGCCCGTCTGCTGGTGCGCAGTGCAGCATGGAAGAAGGACAACGGCATGCCCTATTCGGCCGATGCCGCTATGGCTAAGCTCTTTGCCGCCGAGACAGCTATGGAGGTTACCACTAAGGCTGTGCAGTTCCATGGCGGATATGGCTACACCCGTGAGTACCCCGTTGAGCGCATGATGCGTGATGCTAAGATTACCGAGATTTACGAAGGAACGTCCGAGGTCCAGCGCATGGTCATCGCAGGTCATTTATTCAAATAATTAAAGGAAAGCAATATGAATATTATAGTTTGTATTAAACAAGTTCCCGATACAACCGAAATCAAGATCGATCCCGTGAAGGGAACGCTGATACGTGAAGGTGTACCGAGCATTATGAACCCCGATGATAAGGGCGGTCTTGAACTCGCCCTGCAGATGAAGGACAAGGTGGGTGCCAACGTTACTGTTATCTCGATGGGTCCGCCGCAGGCCGATGTCATGCTGCGTGAAGCTCTCGCAATGGGTGCCGACCGCGCAATCCTGCTCAGCGACCGCAAGTTTGCCGGTGCCGACACACTGGCCACGTCCTACGCTTTGTCGGGACTGTGCCGCGTGCTCGACTACGACCTGATTATCGCCGGCCGTCAGGCTATCGATGGCGATACGGCTCAGGTGGGTCCCGAGCTGGCCGAGCACCTCGACCTGCCGCAAATCACCTACGTTACCGATGCCCAGCTCATGGACAACGGCCACCTGCTGGTGCACAAAGAGAATGAAGACAGCGTGCAAGTGCTGGAAGTGGAAGGCAAATGCCTGCTCACAGTGCTCGCATCGGCTTTCGAGCCGCGCTACATGAGCGTGAGCGGCATCGTAGAGGCCTATGACCGCGAGGTGGAAGTGTGGAGCGCCGACAAAATCGACGTTGACGAAGGCAAGTTAGGACTCGCAGGATCGCCCACTAAGGTGTTCCAGTCGTTCCCAAAGGCCATGAAGGCTCCGGGCGAAGTGCACGAGGTGAGCGAGGAAGAAGCCGTTGAGCTTATTGTGAATAAACTGAAAGAGAAACACATCATCTAAAAGTCAAGTCTATGGAAAAGAAAGATTATAAGAACGTATTCGTTTTTGCTGAACAGCGTGAGGGAGTCATCCAGTCCGTTGCATTTGAACTTTTAGGTAAGGCTCGCAATCTGGCCGACGACCTGGGACAGAAAGTCGTGGCACTGCTGTTGGGCTGTGGCATCAAGGACCAGGCTCAAACGCTCATCGAGTATGGTGCCGACGAGGTTATCGTCGTTGACACTCCCGAGCTCAAGGACTACCTGAGCGAGCAATACTCGCAGGTGATGTCGCAAATCATCATCGACCGCAAGCCCAACATCGTGCTCTATGGTGCCACCACCATTGGCCGCGACATGGCTCCGCGTCTGGCTTCGCGCCTGAAGGCCGGCCTTACTGCCGACTGCACAAAGCTCGAGGTGAAGCCCAACAAGGAAGAGGAACTTGAACTGCACTCTACGCGTCCCGCATTCGGCGGCAACCTGATGGCTACCATCGTGTGCCCCAACACGCGCCCGCAGATGTCAACAGTGCGCCCCGGCGTGATGCAAAAGATGCAGCGCCAGCCGGGACGTCAGGGCGTCGTAACCGAGTTCACACCCAAGTTCGACACTTCTAAGTTCAAGGTGAAACTCGTCGAGACCATCAAGGCCGACAAGCAAGTTGCCGACATTGCCGAGGCTAAGATCCTCGTCTCGGGCGGTCGTGGCGTGCACAACAAGGAAGGCTTCGACAAGCTGCAGGCTCTGGCCGATGTGCTCGGCGGACAAGTGGCTTCGTCGCGTGCCATGGTCGATAACGGCGTCATGCCGCATGAGTGCCAGGTGGGACAGACCGGCAAGACCGTGCGTCCTAACCTCTACATGGCTTGCGGTATAAGCGGTGCCATCCAGCACCTTGCCGGCATGGAGGAG
>DGVT01000009.1:22978-31277 GCA_002395965.1 Porphyromonadaceae bacterium UBA4277 | reverse complement strand
TTATATCAGGGGTTTACACCCCTGCCTATGTCCTGTCGCCCTTTCAGGGCTTACTGCGCATCGCGACTAATTCATAATTCTTAATTCATAATTCTGAATTGTTCAGGCGCCAGCCCTTATGTAAACTTATGTCGCTTATATCAGGGGTTTACACCCCTACCTATGTCCTGGCGCCCTTTCAGGGCTTACTGCGCATCGCGACTAATTCATAATTCTGAATTCATAATTCTGAATTGTTCAGGCGCCAGCCCTTATGTAAACTTATGTCGCTTATAGTCTATAATCATAACATGAGTTTGACAAAGCATGAGCCACGGCCCGGCTCGGAGTGTCAAGTTTCGCAAGCAGCCGAAACCTTAATGTTTAATTAGCTCGAGGAATTCTCTGCGCAGTTCTATGTCTTCGAAGTCGCCACAATAGTGCATAGTCACCGTCTCGGCAGTCTGTTTCTCGACACCTCGCATTTTCATGCACAGATGCTGAGCACGAGCTACGACAATCACGCCCTTGTTAACCAGATTATCGTCGATGAGTTCACACAGTTCAGTAGTCATGCGCTCCTGCACCTGCAGTTTACGCGAGCAGGTGTCCACCACCCTACCCAACTTGCTCAGTCCCACGATTTCTCCATCGGGGATATAACCTATCGACACGGTGCCGAAAAACGGCAGCATGTGGTGCTCGCACAACGAGTAAAACTCAATGTCGCGCACTATAACAATCTGCGAATCATCGTGCTCAAAAATTGCCGAATGTAGAATTTCACTACCATCCTCGTTGTAGCCACGTGTGTTTTCGAGCAGAGCCTTTGCAGCCCTGACTGGTGTCTTGATAAGTCCTTCACGATTGGGGTCTTCCCCAATTAGTTCAATTATAGCCCTGAAGTGATCTGCTATTTGTTCGACCTGCTTAGGGTCTAAGTCGATATAAGCCATCTTTAGATGTGAATGTTTATTGCCAAACGTTAATGTGGTCGCGCACTATGGTCATTTCGCGCGCATAATTTGGGAACACGCTTCTTATGCGCGACAGTGCAGCGCGCGCTTCGCTCTGCGACTTGAAATCTCCCAATCGCAACCGCCATGTGGGAGCATTATATAAGATATAGGAGCGATACTGTGGGAACTTCATGGCAATGGCCCGTGCACGAGCCTGTGCCGATGCTTTGGCTGTGCGGTAGTTATTGTCGCTATAAGCCTGTATGCGATAGCCCACGCTACGCCCTTGAATGGTCTGTTGCGCCGTGCGTTCACGCTTGGGTTGCTTGTGAGTTTCTACTTTTTCTTTTTCCTTGTCCTTATCTTTTTCCTTGTCTTTGAGGCGATCACGCTCATCGTCAAGGTCGTCGAATGTGTCATCATCGGCTTTTTTGACGGTTTTCTTAGTCTCGACCGGGCGATCAAGTGCACTATTGTTGCGTTTTGCGAGGCCTTGAGGAGCGCTCACCGTGACCTTGCCACTCTGGTTTATGCGTCGCTCTATGTCGGAACTGGTCTGAGCCACTCCGGCAAAGCACATTACCAAGCTGACAATCAGACAAATAATATGTTTCATTGAGTTTATCATAAAGTTGTCTTCAAAAATCTGGCTACAAAGATAACACAATTAATCTTTGTAGCCAAATATTTATTCATCAGTCACATTGCCCATGCTCATTATTGGGCCTTTGTTGCCGCAAGTCGTGGGCCGAAGTAAAGATGCATTATATCAAATTGTTATGCGTCTCAAAAGGCCGTTACGATGCCCATGAAGTCGGCAGCCTTGAGCGATGCACCTCCTATGAGTCCGCCATCAATGTCGGGCTTAGCGAAGAGTTCGGCTGCATTGCTGGGTTTGCAACTGCCACCATACAGGATTGTTGTGTCATCGGCCACTTGAGCACCATATTTTTCGGCCACAAGATTGCGGATGAAAGCATGTATTTCCTCGGCCTGGTCGGCAGTAGCCGTTTCGCCCGTACCGATTGCCCAGATGGGTTCATAGGCTATAACGATGTTGGCAAAGGCCTTGTCATCGAGGTGGAACAACGACCCTACCAGTTCGTTTTTGATTACCTCGAAGTGTGTTCCGGCCTTGCGCTCGTCGAGGCTCTCGCCGCAGCAGAAAATCACCTTCAGTCCGGCAGCCAGGGCAAGATCCACCTTAGTCTTTAACATTTCTATAGTCTCGTTATAATAGCCGCGACGCTCGCTGTGACCCAGGATAACATAGTCGGCACCGGTCGAGGCCACCATCGGGGCCGATACTTCGCCCGTATAGGCACCCTTGTCATGGTCGGCGCAGTTCTCGGCCGACAGCAACACCTTACCACCCTCAAGAACAGCCTTTACGGCCGTGAGGTGTGTAAAAGGAACGCCAACTACCACGTCACACTTCAGGTCATTAACAGCAGCAACAGCGTCGTTCACGTCCTTTGCCAGTTGCACGCCTTCGGGAACTGTAGTATTCATCTTCCAGTTGCCCGCTACGATATTTTTTCTCATAATGTCGTAAAAAAAATTATTTATAATTGAAAATCATTTAGTTATCTCTATGTCAGTGCGTCGGTCGTCAGCCAACGCGGTGCAAAGTTAGCTATTTTTAGCCAATCACTGCTCACTTTTAGCCTGATTTGTAACCGAGCGCCGTTTTATTATCGATTTGCATTTGACAAACATATACCTCAACAGCACATGCAGCCGGTTGAAGACAAGCAGAAACGCCATGGCCATGAGATAAGTGCTTATGATTGTGCTCAGCACCTGCTTGGTGTCAAAGTCGTTACTCAGTGTAGCTACAGTCAGCTTGGGATCACGCAGGCGCTGCAGGTCGATCGAGCCAAGAGTCCGCTTCCAGACAATCGTGTTGTCATCGATGAAGACTGCAGCCGGATTGCCTCGTGCTATCATTTTAATATCGCTGTCGTCGGCAGTGAGCATGTCGTAGTCGGCCATTGAAATGTCGTTCCAGTGGGCAATCTGGCTTTCGCTGGCGGCCGCCACGCCATAGACTGCCGTGCCTTGATTGCGGGCATATTCCACAAGTTCGTTAATGGCAAACGTGTGGGCAATGTTCACTTCTTTCAAGTCGGAGAAGAGTATCAACAATTGTGAGTTGCCCGATGCAAGCACTTGATCGGAAACATCCATTCCCACCGACATTAATGGCAGACGCACCGGCTGGCGCGCGGCAGAGTCGGCTGTCTGCAATGTTGCGCGCTTCACAGGCCTGCGATCCACAAACTCCCATCCGTCGGCCTCATCAGGCAGGCTATCGATGCCAAACTCCTGTTCTTTGCCATCCTTGCTATAGACAAAGACGAAGTCATCCTCTCCTTCTCCCGGGTCGGCCGCAAGCAGCGTTCCCACTTTGTAGGGTCTGAAATCGACAAGCGGCTGAGTGAAATAGCCATAATAGCTCGTCAGCAGCGAGGCCACAATAGTTACAGCAGCTACAAGCCACTGCACGGCCGGGCCGTAAAGTCCCTTGGCACGTTTGTTGAGAACGAGCAGGAACACTATGCCCATCGTGAGTGCCACATTCTTGCCGAAGGTGCCCCAGTTGCTCATTTTCAACGCATCGCCTAAGCAGCCACAATCGGGCACGGCATCGGTAACGGCCAGCCACAATGTGAGCGGCAACATCACCAGCATCAGTAGCAGTAAAAGCACCGGAGCCGACCGCCGGTAGGCACCCACCAGCACCAGCACACCCAGGGCAAGCTCAACACACGGCACGGCAAACGCGCCAAAGAGCGACAGCCCCACAAGGCTATCCCATCCCAGCGTGAGCAGATACTCGTTAAACTTATAGTAACTGCCCCAGGGATCTATGGCCTTGGCCCAGCCCGAGAAGATAAAGACTGCCCCTACAACCATGCGCATGAGCCACACGGCCAGAGTTACCGGCCACTGACCGGCGAAGAGATTATTTATCTTGTTGTTCGTCATGCTTTATGAGTGCAAACACGGCATAGTTTATCATGTCTTGATAATTAGAGGCCACACCTTCGCTGACAAGAGTCTTACCGTGGTGTTTCTCTATTTCCTTGACGCGCTGCAGCTTTGTGAGTATGATATCGGTATAGCTCGACACGCGCATATCGCGCCACGCCTCGCCATAATCGGTATTCTTGTTAGTCATCAATTCCTTTGTTACGGCCATATAGCGGTCATAGAGTTCGAGTGCCTCTTCGGTGCTGATGTCGATGTGGTCGCTAAAGCCCCGGTCAAGTTGTATGAGCCCCATAATACCATAATTGACTATTGCCTCAAACTCGGGCCAAATTCCTTCGCCCACCTTTGTGGTGCCGTTAATCTCGAGTGTGCGTATGCGTTTTGCCTTGATAAGAATCTGGTCGGTCACCGACTGAGGCCGCAGTATGCGCCACGACGGGCCGTAATCTTTCATTTTGTTGACAAACATCTCGCGGCAACGCGCCACAACTTGATCAAATTGTTTGTTTGTGTCGGCCATTGTTTTTGTTCGCTTTTATATTGACGCTACAAATTTACGCATTTATTTATTAACGAGCAGCAATGAGTAAACTTTTTTAATGCCGGCCTCGGCCCACCCCTCGCTATCGGGTGCCGGACAGACCCACTCAATGAGCCGAAGCTGCAACCGGCAAAAAAAAATCAGGAGCCAGCATATTCTATCTTGCCGACTCCTGTGATGAGGATGCCGCACCAAAGGGATGTGATGAAACTCCGAAATAGTAAGGATTTGAGGGCTTCACATCTTTGTAATCCTCCGGCCCATTGCTGGACACCTTGCGGTCGAGGCCCGCCATTGAAGTGAAAGCTTATCTCGGTATTTCAAATAAAAATTGAAGAGTATCCCGATCTTCTTTAATGCGGCACAATATCATTGAACTACAAATTACAAAAGCACCTCTGTGGCTTTTGCATTGCAAAATTACGACTAATTTGCCGTGTTTACAAATTTTCGAACTTAAAAAAACGTAATTCACCGCCGTATAAGCCCATTTTACCAGACTATGTTGCTTATTAACGCAAACGCACCGAGCGTGTTAGGACCAGGTGGGCCGTTATGATTTTGAGCGCGGCCTAACCATGCGAAAAAAATGACGACAACGCCGCCATCGGCATTATCGTCACATTATCATTCATACCCAAAGATTTTATTTCCGTTTTTTCTTGCGCAATCGCCCTACAGCTTTGCCTTGATTTGCTCCAGCTCATCACGCAAATTCTCGTCCACGCTCATGCGCTCCTCAATCTGCTTGCAGGCATGAAGCACTGTGGCATGATTTCGCGACAACCGCAGCCCGATGTTGGTTGACGACATTTGCGCCTCCACCTTGGCAAAGTACATTAGCACCTGGCGCGCATCGCTGATTTCTCGTTTTCGCGACTTGCCGTAAAGGTCATCGGTATTGATGTTATAAAAGTCGGCCACCACATCCACGATATAGTCGAATGTGAGTTGGCGCTGCTTCTTGACGTGAACGCAGTTTTCTACCACCGTCGTCGCCAGTTCGAGCGTCAGCTCGCTGTTGAGCACTGTGGCGTGTGCCAGTAGCGACACCACCACTCCTTCCAGTTCACGCACGCTTTCGGTCACGTTTTGCGCGATGTAGTCGAGCACCTCGTCGGGCAGTTCCAGGCCATCTTGTGCGGCTCGCAGCGTGAGCACCTCGCGACGCAGTTCATAGTCGGGTTTGTTAAGCTCCACGGTCATTCCCCACTTGAAACGTGAAATCAGTCGTGGCTCCATACCGTCGAGGTCGCTGGGCTTGCAGTCGCTTGACATGATGAGCTGCTTGCCACACTGATGCAGATGATTGAAAATGTGGAAGAATGTGTTTTGTGTCCCGGTTTTGCCTGCAAAGTCCTGAACGTCGTCGAGCAGAAGCACATCCACGCTCTGATAGAAATTGATGAAATCGTTCACCTTGTTGTTGCGCACGGCCGATGTGTACTGACTCTCAAACACGCGAGCCGGCACATAAAGCACGCGAGTGCGCGGGTTACGTTCCTTGATGCGAATTCCTATTGCTTGAATGAGATGTGTCTTCCCCACCCCTGTTGAGCCGAAAACAAAAAGAGGATTATATGTCTTGCACTCCGGATTATCGGCAATAGCCCGCGCTATGCTCACTGCCAGCAAGTTACACTTGCTCGAACAATAGTTCTCAAACGTGTAGCGCAGGTTGAGTTGCGGGTCTATATCGTCAAATTCTTGCTGCGCGAAGGGGTTCATGGGCTGAGCCGACTTTGTTGCAGTCTTGAGTATTGCGCTCTCGCCGGCATCGGCTATCTTAACCTGTTTGTTCTTAGCCACTCGCACCTCATAGAACAACTGGATGTTGTCGCCAAACACGCGCTGTATGGCTTTCTTTAGCAGGTTAGAATACTGGGCCTCCATTCGCTCGACAAAGAATTGCGACGGAGCCATCAGTGTAAGGCTGTTTTCCTCAAAGCTTAGGGCAACAATGGGGCTGAACCAAGCATTAAACTGCTCGGCCGACAGGTTGTCCTTGATTATCTCAAGACACTTATTCCACTGTTCGTTAACCATTGTCACAATTACGCTATTTATATTAATAAGGTGCAACTTTACCATAGGGGCTTAGTTTCACTTTACAAATTTCCCACAAAAAAATCATTAAAAAAACAGCCGAAAAAATTTGGAAATCTCACAAAGATTTCAACGTTCTAAACCTCAACATCTTAATTAACCTCGCATCGTTTCACGGTATAAAAATGCCTTTTTGCCCTCACATTTCTATTTCTCAGACATTTGTAAAGTGTATGTTTCACACATCAAGAAAAAGGCACACAAATTCGCCTCGCAAATCATATAGTGTTTTGAGGACTTTAGAAAAATTTCAACAAAAAATCACTCGCAGGTTTATTTAGACTCGGTCTAACATCGCTTTTCACAGCTTAGATGGTGCCCGGCTAAATCAAAAGACCTTGATATTGATATAACGCTTGGGGTGAGCCTTAATGTCGATCAGCAGCGAATCCAAATCGGCAAGAGCCTTATTAGCGTTGTTATACAGCGACTTATCGTTAAGCAGCAAGCCAAGGTTAGAATTCTCATTATTGAGTTTTTTAGACAGTTCCTGAATGTTGGATATGGTGCTATTGAGCTGATTTACCGTTGAGTCGAGAGGCAACGACTTAATGCTTTCCGACATTTCATGAAGGTTGCCGGTGGTGGCATTGAGGTTGCTGGCCACGACCTTGACATCGCCCATCACACCGGGCACTTGGCTATTGATTTGCGTGAGCAGCTTGGTGAGCTGCTGTGAGCTGAGAGTCAACTGGGCCGTAATAGCATCCAGGCGATAGAGCGAATTGCCCAGTGCCGGATTCGACACTATAGAATTCACTCCGCCCATAATCGAGTCAACCTTTGGAATGATGTTAACCACCTGCGGCACCACCTCGTCGCTGAGGGTGGTCATCACCCCACCGGGCTTTACCGACGGTATGACGTCTCCCACCTTAAAGAAAATGTTCTCACTGCCAAGCGTCAAATCGAGCGATGATGCTCCGGTCAGCGACGATGATAACGTCACCGTAGAGCCATGCGGAACTTTAAGGTTCTTATTCATGGCCATCATCACCTTGATCTGATTAGTCGAATAGTCATAGATGATTTCACGCACCTGACCCACCGGGAAGCCATTCACATTAATGGGCGCTGCCTCAACAAGGCCATCCACCTCCTTAAATTCGGCATAATAGAAGTTGGCAGGCTTGAACATGTTCACACCTTTCAGAAACTCAATGCCCCAATACAGCAGGCAGAGGCTGGCTATTACTGTCACAGCAATAAGAATATTCTTTTTCATCGATTAAATTTTTTCCCACTTTTCGATGCATCGTGCCACCGCACGACACAACACTAAAAAACCTGAGCACACAACTGCAACCTGTAGTTTACATCACTGCATTGTTGCTCCTTATTACATTTGAAGCGCAAATTTAGATATAATTTTCCACATTTGCCCCCCATTTATAAAGATTTATGATTTTTCATTATTTTATGATGTTCCGTTGCATGTAGCAATGATGCGTCGGTGGTTATCATGAAGTTGTGCAGAGGCCGAGAAGGCATTTTAACTACAAACAAATTAATAGTGCCCAGTTTTTACCAGACACTATTAATTGTCAAGATATTATTGTAAGCCACATGCAGCACGCAGCTACCACGCAATGCTTGGCACTATTTGATGGTTTGTCTTAATTCATAATTCATAATTCATAATTCGTAATTGCTCTGGCGTCAGCCACTCGTAGCTTGTAGCTCGTAGTTACTACAGGCGTCAGCCAGCTTGTTTACT
>DGVT01000009.1:19876-22900 GCA_002395965.1 Porphyromonadaceae bacterium UBA4277 | reverse complement strand
CTTGTTTACTCGTTTACTTGTTTACTAAAAAGCTCATTTACTGAGTATAATATTAATGATTGCATTCACGTCGTCAACGTCAACGATGCCGCTGCCGTCCACGTCGGGCTCGCCGGCATAGTCAGAAGCCGGAGCCTTGCCCAAGATGATATTGATGATGGCATTCACATCGTCAACGTCAACGATGCCGCTGCCGTCCACATCGCCTGCCTGGCCGGCATTCGCAATCTCTACCCAGTCGGTGCCATTATACTCCATGGGGATCCAGCCCTTGGCACATGCTTTGGCAATCTGGGTTGCATCGATTTCGTTGTCCTCGGTCAGTCCGACGCTATGCGTATTGAGCACATGGAAATAGCCCTCGGTGGGCGACTTGGTGGGCAGGCTCTCAATCATTGCCGTCATTTTGTCGCCTTTGATCTTATTGGTGTTGACTTCCAAGTATTTCAGTGCAGTGCAACCGGTCAGTAGCAATTCAGAAAGCTGGTTACTTTTGCATCTCAGAGAGGTGAGTGCCTGACAACCGGCCACAGTGAGATTGGTGAGTGCGTAGCCAAAGCTCACATCGAGAAGGGTGAGCGAGGTATTGTTTTTCACATTGAGTGCCCTCAGGAGCTGCCTGTGGGTCATCATCAACAAGCCGGAGAGTTTGTTGTCATTAGCATAAATTTCCTTGATGCCGTCGGGCATTGTGGGCAGCGAGGTGAGGTTGTTGGTTCCGCAGTCCAGATAGGCCAGCCTGGTGGGCAGCGAGGTGGGCAGCGAGGTGAGCAGGTTGCTTGAGCAGTTGAGTGTGTTCAGTGTTGAGGGCAGCGAGGGCAGTGATGTCAGCTTGTTGTTGCTGCAATTCAGTGTAGTCATTGCCGTGCAGCCCGAGACATTGAGAGTAGTCAACGCATTACCTCCACAATCCAAATTAGTGAGCAATGTGTTGTCGCTCACATCGAGCGTTTTCAGGCTGGACTTGCCGGTGATGGTCAATGTGCCCGACAATTTGTTGTCGTTAGCATACACTTGCTGAATGCCGCTTGGCAGCGAGGGCAGCGAGGTGAGTCGGTTGTTTGAGCAGTAAAGATTTTTCATAGCCGTGCAGCCTGAGACATCGAGCGAGGTCAGGGCTCCGCCGTTGCTGCAATCCAGCGTGGTGAGTGCGGTGTTGTTTTTCACATCGAGCGTTTTCAGGCTCGACTTGCCGGTGATGCTCAATGTGGCCGACAATTTGTTGTCGTTAGCATACACTTGCTGAATACCGCTTGGCAGTGTGGGCAGCGAGGTCAGCTTGTTGCTGCTGCAGTTCAGATAGGTCAGTTCGCTTGGCAGTGTAGTGGGCAGCGAGGTGAGTAGGTTGCTTGAGCAGTTGAGTGTGTTCAATGTTGAGGGCAGCTCGGACAGCATGGTCAGCTTGTTGTTGTTGCAATCCAGTGTAGTCATCGCCGTACAGCCATCTACATAGAGGGTAGTCAACGCATTGCCTGAACAAGTCAAATTGGTCAGCAATGTGTTGTCGCTCACAACGAGCGTTTCCAGGCTGGACTTGCCGGTGATGCTCAGCGAGGTGAACTTGTTACCTTTAGCGTAGATTTCCTGTATGCCGTCGGGCATCGTGGGCAGCGAGGTGAGGTTGTTGATTCCGCAGTCCAGATAGGTCAGCCCGCTTGGCAGCGCAGGCAGCGAGGTCAGCCAATTGTTACGGCAGACTAAACCTGTTAACGTTAAGGTGTTTGGCAACAATATGCCGTTGATTTTATTATCGCAGCAGTCAACAAATTCCAACTTCTTATTATACCTCAAATCAAGGTAGCCTAATTTGTTATCGTTGCATCGCAATGTTTTCAGTGCCGAGCATGATGATACATCGAGTGATTGGAGTGAGTTTCCGACACAAGACAAATCTTCCAATGCCGTGAAGAATCCGATTCCTTGTAGGTTGATGCAACCATTGATATTCACACGCAGTAGTTTGGTTGCAGCCACATCGGCAGTGTAGAGGAATCGCTTGCCGAATGTCTGGGTCAGGTAATTGCGGAAATTGGCATCCGGAAAGTTAGTTTCGTTGATGAGTACCTCCACATTGGTGTCATCAATCCTAACTCCCCCGGTCACGTTGTTACCAAAACTATTGGTGTCAAAGTCATAATAGGCGACCGACTTGGTGCTCGGGTTGAACAGCGCATTGCTGGGTGACTGAATGACTTCTTTGCCCTCAAAATTCATGAGATCGACATTTTTCACATTTTGAACAGCGCCATAGAGATGAACAGAACTATTGGCTTTGAACGTCACAGCATAGATGTCGAGCAAGCAGCCGCCACCACCAAAGATGGACGCTGTAACATTGCTGAATTCTACCGTATTTGCAGCACTACTACCCTCAATGCCGCCTTTTTTATTGGCTTGCACATAGAGAGTGCCAGGTCCGTTGATCGTGAGTTTGTATGCGCCACTGATGTAGATACCGCCCTCTGAGCCGCCAGTAATATGGGTAGATCCACTGCTCACGATGAGTGTTGAAGACTTCTCGAAGCGGACAGGTGCAGCGTCAGTGGCGCTCAGATTGTTGGTGCCCACGAGTTTCACTGTCAGCCCTGAGTTACTCTCGTTGAGGATGGCACGATTGTCCTTGCCGGAGCGCTCGATGGTGACGTCAGTCAGTGTGACGGTGTTGCTCGATGGGTCGTACTTCACCGTGCCAGAGGTGATGTTGCTGCCGGTCACGTTCTGGTAGTTGTCGCTGTTGACCTCCACACCTCCAATCTTGAAGCCGTAGTAGGTGGCGGCACTGGCGGCCAGGGTGACCAGCAGTGATGCCAACATCAGAGATAGAATTCGTTTCATAGTCGTTATATTTTTAATTGTTTGCTATTCTGATTATTGAGCTGTGGGGCAAGTCACTGCAAGCAACTCGCTGCTACCGGGCAATGCTTGGCACAACCCGACGACTTGCCCCACAATTCATAATTCATCATTCATCATTCGTAATTGCTTTGGCGTCAGCCTGCTTGTTTACTCGTTTACTTGTTTACT
>DGVT01000009.1:0-19800 GCA_002395965.1 Porphyromonadaceae bacterium UBA4277 | reverse complement strand
CTTGTTTACTCGTTTACTTGTTTACTAAAAAGCTCATTTACTGAGTATAATATTAATGATTGTATTCACGTCGTCAACGTCAACGATGCCGTTGCCGTCCAAGTCGGGCTCGCCGGCATAGTCAGAAGCCGGAGTCTTGCCCAAGAGGATATTGATGATGGCATTCACATCGTCCACGTCAACGATGCCGCTGCCATCCACGTCGCCCGCTTGCAAGCGCAGTATCTGATACGGTCCACGATGATCCTGACCCTGGGCATTGCAAAGCTGTCCGCGGTTGAAATAGCCACCTTCGGGAAGTGCCACATAGCAGTCAACGAGCTGCACATCGTCGATCACGTAGAATTCGCCGTTGGGAGCCTCCGATATGATACTTGAATTCTCGATGGTAAGCTTTTCGTCCCAATTCTCGGAACCTATGTAGGCAGTACCGGTGATGTGGATGTCGATATCCTTGATGTAGCAGCGTGTGCCGTAACCGCTTATGTAATAGATGGCAGGTGTGGTGGAGTTGCCGTCGGGCACATTGATGTTGAGTTTCGCGTATTGGTCACCGTCGGTGATGCCCTGAATCACGTCGCCATCCAGATTGTTATAAATGATGGCAGGGCGACTACCTTGGGTGGCATTGAGGGTGACTTCGCCGGCAATCATAATTTTCAGACCGTGTACTGTCCTGCCTAATCTTATGCAATCCACTGCGGTGATTGTGGCATTGGTGAGCGTGAGCACGTTGTCATAGGGGTTATAGGTAACAGAGCCGGTAATGCCAGTGCCGGTAACATTGTTCATGTTGGCTTCGGTGATCTGAACATCGCCCACGATAATGGAATAGTCGGTGATGCCATAGAAGGGCACCCAGTCGCCGTTGAGGTATTGCATGGGAGTCCATCCGCGGTCGATGGCATCGCGCAACTCCGTGCAATCATACATTGTGTTGCCCTCGGTGAGGTTTGAGTTGTCGTACATGCGGAAGTAGGTGGTGGACGAGGTCCGAGGCAGTGCGACGAAAAGCTGCACCATTACATTGAACGGGAGGCGGTTGCGGTAGCAGTAGAGTTGTGTGAGCGCCGGGCAGTTGTCGATGTTGAGTGACGTGAGCCTGTTGTTATAGCAGAACAGCCTAAAAAGGCTTTGATGCCCGCTCACGTCCAGGTTAGTGATGTAGTTGTTATAGCAATCGAGCCGGCGCAGTTTGGTGTTTTTGCTCACGTTGAGCGCCGAGAGATTGTTGTCGTTGCAAGCCAGTGTTTGCAGCTCTTTGAAGTACTCGATGCCCTGCAGGCTCTGAATACTCTTATTGGCTAAAGAAAGGTTGGTAACGGCATTACGCTCATCGTAGGAGAGCATCCCGTCGGCATCGGTATCGTATTGTTCAATGGCGGTGCGGAATCGGGCATCGGGGAAATAGTCGGCGGTTAGCGGTAACTTATACTCGACAAACGCGTCTGCACTCTGGCTGTAGTAATAGGGAGTCCAGCCTTTGGCACGAATGAGTTCAATGTCGTCTTTGGTCAATGCCCTGTTGTCGTGTGAAGCGTTTTCGTAGCCATAGTACAACTCGCCATCGGTGACTGTTGGCAGATTCGAGAGGAAATTTGATGCTTGAGTGCCTTGCAGATTGTTGCCATACATCCATATTTTTTGCAGCCCGGTGCAACCCGAAATGTTTAGTGTGCTTAAATTGCAGTTGTTGCAATACAGCGTGGTTAGCTGCGTGAGGCCTGACACATTAAGCGAGGTCATAGTTGTGTTGTATTGGCATTCTACACTTTTGAGCCGGGTATTGCTCGTCAAGTCGAGCGAGGTTAACTCGTTGCGATAGAGGGAGAGATTCTCGAGAAGTTTGTTGTTGGAGAGATTAATGGTAGTCAACCTGTTGTTATGGCATATGAGGGCACGGAGGCTGGTGAAGTATTCAATGCCTTGCAGCGTTTTGATTGTGGTGTGGAAGTAGGCAGGGTTCATGTTATTAGTGGCGGCAAGCTCGGCATCCGTAAATACGCCATCAGCTCCCGGATACACATACTGTCCATTAATAATGTAGCCAACGTGCTCGTTTTGTAAATAGTAGCGGAAGTCATAATCAGGGAAGTTGGTCTCGTTGATTACGACATCGGCTTGTGCAGTGAAAGCAGCTAAGGCAATCACGGCAAACAGTACTTGTTGGTGAATTATATTTTTCATTCGAAAACATTTGTGTTGTGAAGTGCTGTATATCAACACTTCGGGTTAATAATTCAAGTTATTGAGAGACGAAAGAAAACACACTGCTTGTAGCTTGGTTCTCGGTTCTTGGTTCTTGGCTCTCGGTTCTCATTTACTGAGTAAGAATAATATTAATAATTGCGTTCACGTCGTCCACGTCAACGATGCCGCTGCCGTCCACATCGGGCTCGCCGGCATAGTCAGAAGCCGGAGTCTTGCCTAAGATGATATTGATGATGGCATTCACATCGTCCACGTCAACGATGCCGCTACCGTCCACGTCGCCGGCGATGGTTTGCGACGTGGGCAGGATCACGATTTCGCCAGTGAAGTAACTATTAGAGCCGGCGGCGCACACCGAGCCTCCATCTATATGTCCGCCCACGGGCTTGCTGATGTAGCAGTCCACGAGTTGCAGGTCGTAGCCGCAGTTGATGTTGCCGCGTGCCAAGCGCACGGTGGCGTTCTCAATGGTGAGGTTGGCATCGCCGTCGTCCTCTTGAATCGAGGTGCCCGAAGGCGAGTAGGTGGTTGGGTCGTTGGCGCTGATTTCGCAGTTGCGTATGGTCGCGCGATGGTCGCCGCTACCCGGTCCGCTGCTCAGGTAGATTGCCGCACTGGCGTTGTTGAAGTGGAGCTTGCCCGGCCCTTCGATCACGGCACCGTCGCTGTTGAAGAAGTTGACGGCAATCTTGCCTGGGTTGGTCATGGTTATAGTGTTTTCACCCACCAACTTGATGTTAAGCCCCGGCAAATCAGCCCCCACGCGAATGGCATTTGCGGTCGCGGCGGTGATAGTGGCATTGTCGAGGGTGAGCACATTGGCTTCGGGGGCGTAGGTAATGGTGCCCGTGATGCCCTCACCGGTGATGCCGTCCTTGTTATCGGACGTGACCTGCACGCCGCACACAGCAATCGGGTAATCGCTGTGACCGTAGAACGACACCCAATAACCATCTTTGAGCCAACGCAAATCCCATTTCTTGTCTTTAACCGTTTGTGCCTGCTCGACAGTCAATGAATTCACGTCGTTTAATCCATATTTGAACCTGATATTGCCGTTTTCTTTGATTGGCAACTTGTCAACAAAATTCTGTGCACCGTCATCGGTGATTTTGTTATTGTAACAATACAGTGTACTGAGATCTGTGTTTTTACTCAAGTCGATTGTGGTGAGCTTATTGTTTTCGCAATACAAAACCCTCAAACTCGTAAAGTATTCTATACCCTGCAGGGAGGCTATATTCTTTGAATTAACCGATATCGTTTTGACACCCAATTCTGTTTTGCTCAAATAGCCATTACCATTGGTATCGGCGTTATTTGTCACCCAGTCACGGAATTGCTGGTCGGGGAAGTTCGTTTCATTCACAAGCAATTCGCCTATGTATTCATACCATGGATTAGCCGTGCTCACTGAGGTGTATGTAAGATACCAGTTTTTCTCATTAGCGGCTTGAACTTGCTCCCGGAGCAAGAGGTTGTTGTCGAGTTTACTCACCCCGTTAGCCAAAGCATTTTCAACAAAGAAACGGATTGTGCCACTCGAGCTTCGATGTGGCAATTTGTTGACGAACGCTTCGGCGCCGCTCCCGTTGATGTTGTTAAAATAGCAATATAGAACGGACAGGGAGGTGTTCTTGCTCAAGTCCAGGGTTGTTAGCTTGTTGTCTTGGCAATATAAATATTTAAGTTTTTTATTGTAGTCTAAGATAAGCGATGTGAGTTGATTGTAACTACAGTCGAGTGTGGTGAGATTGGGGCAACTGTCAAGGTATAGTGCTGATAGCGAGTTGTCGCTGCAGTTAAGGTTGGTAAGGGCAGTGAAATATTTAATTCCTGCAAGGGTGGATATAGATTTTTTCTTGACATCGAGCGAGGTGGTTGCATCGATGTCGGCCTGAGTGAGATAACCTTTTGGGAACAATTCAAGCAAACACTTACGGAAGTTGGCATCGGGGAAATAGGTTGAATTAATCAGGGCCACATAGTCATTGCTGACTAATATGTCCTGATTAGACACGTTATTGCCGTTGAGCACGACCGACTCGGCCTCCTGGTTATAGGCTGCCCCCAGAGGCTCTAACACCACATGGTCATCCAGCAGCACAAAGAGGTCCACGTTGTTCACGTTAGGTTTGCCATTATAAGTGGCTTTTAGCGTCACTTTACTGTTGTCGCAAAATGCCACACGCCAGATGTCGAGCAAGTCGCCGCCACCACCAGCGATAGTGGCTTTTATTCCTTCTTGAAAACTTATCTGGTTGGAATCGGTGCTACCTTCGATGCCTCCCTTGCTGTCGGCGGTGATATTGATAGTTCCATACCCCTTTAACGTGAGGGCAGTGCTGTTGGTGAGATAAATGCCTCCTTCGCTGCCGCCGGTGATGGTGGCCTTGCTACCCTCGGGCACTACAATGGTGGTGTGGCGCTCAAAGCGCAACGGGGCCGACTCGGTGGCACTGAGGTTGCAAGTGCCCTGTAGCACCACCGTGAGCTGTGGACGGTACTCGTTGAAGATGGCACGATTGTCCTTGCCGGTGCGGGCAATGGTAACATTGGTCAGCGTGACCGTCTTGGTGTCGGGGTCATACACTACCTTACCCGAAATGTTGCTGCCGGTCACGTTCTGGTAGTTGTCGCTGTTGACCTCCACGCCTCCAATCTTGAAGCCGTAGTAGGTGGCTGCCTGTGCTGCCATAGTTGTAACTATCGCGGTGACGAATAAAAGAAGGAGTTTTTTCATAATCGCTATTGTTGGAGAAGATTAATTATCTGTGGCTTATACTTTTTTATTAAGGAGGGGGGCCATAACTTGACTTGCCCCCTCCTTTTGATTTTACCTGATAACTGAGTTGGGCTTTAGGGGTTTTCTTGTTGCTCTTTGAGCTTGACGCTCTCGACAACAGCTTTTACTATGGGGTCTTCGGGCTGGATGAAATTAATGGTCACATCCAGGCATTTCTTCTCGCCCCAGTCGGCTACAGCGTGATAGAACTGATTGCCTTCGCTGCGAAGGGTGGAGTAAGTTTTGCCACCCATTTGCACATCGGCACCTTTCTCCATGCCGCCGGTTTCAAATATGTCTTTGACTGTCTCGGCTGCAGTCTTGTAGGGAATAAGCGAGACTTCGATTTTTTGAGTCATGTGATCCTCGCGTTCCTTGGTCATGATGACTTCTTCGAAGTTGCCCACTGTGGCCTTCCAGCCTTCGGGCACGTCGAGGCTCAGGTCATTACTCTCGATTGAGCATGGTCCCATTTTCTCTACTACAGCCTCTTCGGCTTCTTCGGCGGTTTCCTCAACGGCGGTCGAGTCGGTCGCGGCGGCGGTAGTGTCGGTGTTAGCATTTCCGGTGCATGCAGTCAGCATAGCAGTTGCAGCAATCATTAAAAAAATCTTTTTCATTGTGTAAAAAATTTGTTGTTGTTTATTTTGGTTGATTATTATTGTCTTTGCTATCTCTCGGAGCACTCGGCGTTCTCAGTAAGCGCGGAGTACTCCAGGGCCTGCAATATCTATTCGGAATATGACTTTTTGACAAACACGGCGTTTATGGGATTGCAATCGTGCTTCGGGCCTGACACCTGCTGCGTCTCAACCACAACAAAGTCGCGGAAGAATGTGGCACACAGAGTGTCGCCGCAGTCATTCACGCGCTCGTATTCCATCACGTTGCCCACTAAGCGGCCCGGGCGGTTGGCGTCGTTGGCTGCCGAGGCCACGCCATCGCCTGCCGGACGGTCGAGCGTGTCGAAAATTACCGAGCCGTCACTCTCAACCATCATCTCGAAGAATCCGCCACGCTCTTCGGGCAGAATGTATTCGTAGATTTCCGAAAGGTCGTCTTGGGTGGCAGGCTGCAAGGGGCCTTCGCCGGCAATTTCTTCCTTCTCCTGGCAGGTGATATCTTTGAACTGCTTAGTTCCTGTGCCGGCATAAGGATCAATATAGGTCAACTCACCATCCTCAAACGAGAGCGTGCCGTCGGCTGCCTCACGCAGGTGGAAAAGGTAGGTGCCTTGCACCCTGCCATCGGCTTCATACATGGTGATGTTTATGCCATAATAGGTGCCGATGTCACCGGGATACGTCTCCCAGTGGCCTACCACAAGCATGGGTTCGGGCAGGAGGGAATAGCCGGCTGTGATGCCATTGTCTTCCCATAGTGTGATGTCTAAGTAATCACCGTCGGTCTCACCCGACAGGTTAATCTTGCGTGCATGCAACGTGCCACACAGCAATAGCATGAGTAATAATGCTGGAATTTTCTGTTTCATATTCATTGCGTTTTTATTGGTTATCGGTTACAGGCAAAAGATGCTCGGGTTTTCCGCCAAATTTCATTTTTATTTTTTCGTCAACTATGGCTTCGATGCGCCGCTCCAGCTCTTGCTGCATGGCTGCATCATTAAAGAGCCGCTCGAGATACTGATGCGTATAGAGCATGGCGGCTCGGTGGCGTCGGGCAGTTGATGGTCGTAGAAAATCGAGAAACATAGCTTTAAACAGTTAAAATGATGTTGCAAAGTTACAACGACAATAGCAAAAAAGGGCATGCACAATCGTGCAAGCCCTATGCAAAATGGTGCTTTTTCAGCACATTATGACGTAAATGCTAATTATTTGCGCTGCGATGCTGGCTTGGCGTGGCACCAAAGGTGCGCTTGAAGGCCCGCGTGAAACTCGACGCATCGTCAAAGCCACATTGCATTGCCACCTGGGTGATGTTCATGTCGGGATTTTGTTCTAATAGCATGCGGGCATGCTCCAGGCGGATGCGGGTGATGTACTGCTGCGTGGTGATGCCGGTGATGGCTTTCACCTTGCGATTCAGGTGACCGCGGGTGATACACATCTTGTCGGCAAGCATCTCGACGCTCACATTATTCCCTATGTTATTCTTCACATAATCCACTATCTGCGCTAAGAAGTCGCGGTCGGCAACGGGCAGTTCGTCTTGGCTTGGAGATGCCGCGTTGCCCGTAGCTTGCGACAGCTCGTCGATGATGGCTTGCAGGGCTGCCTCGCGCATCCTCGACCGCCGGCGCATCCACCACCAGATGGCAGTAGCTATGAGCACGGTTATCAGAACGCCCCATATAATAATGTTACGCGTGCGCGCGCGTTGCGCGATATTTTCCTGCTGCAGCCAGTCATTCTCCAGCTCGGCATTGAACCGGGCCAGACTTTCGGCATTGGCATGGCTGTAGAGTGAGTCCTTGAGCAGGTCGAAGCGGTCAAGCTCTATCTTGGCGCTGTCGGGGTTGCTGTGCCACAGGCTCTCGTAGAGCCCGCGACGGGAATGAAGCTCGTTGCCAAGGTCACCCATTTTCACAAATATGTCGGCTGCACGGCGAAAATAGGGCACGGCTTCGGCCTCGCGGTGTTGTGAAAACAGGGCCATACCCATCTTGTTGCAGGCTATGCCCAACGAATGCTCATCGCCCATCTGCTGCAAGGCGGGAATGGCTGTTAGCAGCACCTGCTCGGCATCGGCATAGCGGTGCAGCCCGTTGAGCACCGAGGCCTTCTGGGTATAGCGGACCATGAGCTTGTCTTGCCGGCCAAGTTTTTCTTCAATTTCACATGCACGGTTGATGTGGGTCAGAGCCTTGTCGTCGTCGAGCATGGCGTGATAGATTTCCGATGCTGTGCCGTGGAGCACCGCCTGGCGAGCCGCATTATTGGCTTTCTCGGCCATCGCTATTGCCTTGAGGATGTATTTCTCGGCTTCCTTTGGCTGGTTGGCTCCTAAGTAAATGCCGGCTATGGTGTTTAGCGACGACGACATGACATCGGGGTCGCCGGTCTGCTCATCGAGGGCGTAGCACTGCTTGGCATAGTCGGCCGCGCGATTGTAGTCCGACAGCCTGAAATAGCTCATTGCAAGCAAGTTGAGGCAGTCGGCCTCGGTCTCGGTGCCACGGCACAGCGGCAAAGCCTTCAGCCCGCAGGCTATTGCTCTCTCAAAGTCATTATTACAGTATAGATAATCACATGCGTTGAAATATACTTCGCGCTCGATAAGATTATAATCACTCTTGCCGGTAAAGTTCATCACGGCATAGGCTTCGTCTTCGTGATGAAGCGTTTCAAGCAGTTTATTGGCAGCAATGTACGAATTGTTTTGGTCGCTTTTCTCAAAGTTCTCGACCAGCGCACGCACATCATCCACGCTTGCCACAGTATCAACCGAGCCGCCGACCAATGTCAACACACAGACTATAATATGTAACCAACTTCTCATAGCTTATTTTTTCCTTTTCAGCACTTTATATCACGCTAAGCAAGCCATTAACTCAAAGGGATAGGCCTGCGTCACCTTTACGTTGTAGAACTCTCCCACCCTGAGCCGGCAAGACTTTTCGATCAGCACTTCGGGATCGACCTCGGGCGAGTCCCACTCGGTGCGCCCGATGTAATAGTCATCTTCTTCACGGTCGATGATCACGCGAAGCACCTTGCCCACTTTTTCATCCTGGATTTCCTGCGATATATCTTCTTGAAGCTCCATGAGCTGCTGCAGACGCTCGTCTTTGACTGCCTGCGGGATGTCGTCGGCATAGTGGTCGGCGGCGTAGGTGCCGGCTTCCTCGCTATAGGCAAAGGCTCCCATACGCTCAAACCGCGCCTCACGCACAAATTGCATCAACTCGTCAAACTCCTGCTCGCCTTCGCCGGGAAATCCCACCATGAGCGTGGTGCGCAGGTGGATGCCGGGCACCTCGCGACGCAGGCGGTCGATCAGCGCAAGCGTTTCGTCGCGGGTGATGTGGCGGCGCATATTGGTGAGCACCTTGTCGCTGATGTGCTGCAAGGCGATGTCAAGGTAGTTGCACACATTGTCATGGCTCGCCATGACCGGCAGCAGCGCGTAGGGGAACTGCGTGGGGTAGGCATAATGAAGCCTGATCCACTCCACACCGGGTATCCGTGCCATGCGGTCAACCAGCTCGGGCAGACGCATCTCGCCATAGAGGTCAAGACCGTAGGACGACAAGTCCTGAGCTATCACATTAAATTCCTTGACGCCCTGCCCTGCCAAGTGCTCTACTTCACTAAGCACTTGCTCGATGGGCACCGAGTGGTGGCGACCGGTGATGAGCGGAATGGCACAGAAGGCGCAAAAGCGGTTGCAACCTTCCGAAATTTTCAGGTAGGCATAATGCGACGGCGTGGTCAGCACGCGCTCGGCCTCATGCTCGGGGCTATAGCTCTTGCCCAAGTCGGCAAGCAACTGCTGCCAGTTAAACTTACCATAGAATTTATCTACTTCGGGCAACTCCTTGACCAAATCGGCCATGAAGCGCTCGGCGAGGCAGCCCATCACATACAGCTTGCGCAGGCGCCCTTCGCGTTTGGCCTGGCCAAGCTCTAAAATTGTGTTGACCGACTCGGCTTGGGCATCAGCAATGAAGCCGCAGGTGTTCACCACGACTATCTCGCCGTCGATGTGCCGGGGATTGTGCTCGATTGTGTATCCGGCAAGCTGAAGCTGCCGCAGCAAGTGCTCACTATCTACAAGGTTCTTGCTGCAGCCCAACGACACTACGTTGATGTGATTGCGTCTCATTTGCCAAACAATGAACGCACAAATTCCTCGCGGCGGAATATCTGAAGGTGGTCGATGCCCTCGCCCAGACCGATATATTTCACCGGTATCTGGAACTGGTCGCTGATGCCTATCACCACACCACCCTTGGCGGTTCCGTCGAGCTTGGTCACTGCTAAGGCATTGACCTCGGTGGCTGCCACAAACTGCTTGGCCTGCTCAAAGGCATTCTGACCGGTGCTGCCGTCAAGCACAAGAAGCACCTCGTGCGGAGCGTCGGGCAACACTTTCTGCATCACATTCTTGATCTTAGTGAGCTCACGCATCAGCCCCACATTGTTGTGCAGTCGGCCTGCAGTGTCGATAATCACCACATCGGCATCCTGAGCCTTGGCACTGGCCACGGCATCGTAGGCCACACTGGCAGGGTCGGTGCCCATGTTGTGCTTGATTACCGGCACTCCCACGCGCTGACCCCAAATCTCGAGCTGCTCGTCGGCGGCGGCACGATAGGTGTCGGCGGCGCCGAGAACCACCTTGTTGCCGGCCTGCTTGAACTGATGAGCCAGCTTGCCGATAGTCGTGGTCTTCCCCACCCCGTTTACGCCCACTACCATAATCACATAGGGACGCTTGTCGGCAGGCACTTGGAAGTCTTCCATGTCGGCATTGTTGTTGTCGGCAAGCAGTTGGGTAATCTCGTCACACAACAGGTCGTTAAGTTCGCCGGTGCTCACATATTTGTCTTTCTTGACGCGCTCTTGAATGCGGTCAAGGATTTTTATCGTCGTTGCCACACCCACATCACTGGTGATGAACACCTCCTCCAGGCTGTCGAGCACGTCATCGTCGATAGTGCTCTTGCCTGCCACAGTGTGAGCAATCTTGGCAAAAAGGCCCTGCTTGGTCTTCTCCAGGCCCTTATCGAGTGTTTCCTTTTTTTCGCGACTGAAAAACCGTCCGAAGAATCCTTTCTTCTTCGGTTGCTCAGGCTCAGCTGCCGACGGCTCGGCTGCCGGAGCCTCTACAGTCGGCTCAGCTTTGGGTGCTTCGGCAGTCGGCTCGAGCTGCTGAACAGGCTCGGGCACTGCTGCCACGGCAGGCTGCGCATCGTCGTGAGTCTCAAGGGGGGCAGGCGCATCGGCTCCTGCTGCGGCAGGCTGCTCCACGACATCGGCCACAGGTTCTGCACCAGCAGCGGCATCGACCGCAGGCTCTGCACCCGCCGGGGCATCGGTGCTGTTGTCGCGTGCAACAGTGCTCTCATCACGAAACTCCGATGGCTGAGTTGACTCTATCGATTGGTCACGATTGGCATCGGGTGCCTTCTTTTTCTTAAAAACATCAAATAATCCCATTTTCAGTTCATTTTATTTTAACAGACAAAGTTAGTAATAATATCTGACACTTGCACCATTTTCACCCGAAATCACCGAATTTTCGGGTCACCTGCTAAAAACCGTGTTTGCAAAATTGCTGTTAACACTCTATGCAAAGACGTTCTGACGGCACTCGCCCACTCCACGACCACCGGCGCCGCACATTGAGCACTCGCCCGGCAATTCAGTGCGGCCACGCACGTTACACGACGCGAAAGTCCTGCGGAACAGCTCCACAGGACTTTCAATATCGCAAAGGCATCACTGCCTCAATATTTCACACGAATTTACTTCTTCAGGTACTCTTGAACTTTGTCGTTCTCAACCATACGCTCAACAAACACATACGCTCCAGTCTTGGGCGAGCGCTCCATCTTGATGACCTTGCTGAAATTGCGGCCCTCACCGGTTTGCAGCGTTGCAACTACTTTTTTTGCCATATTCTAAACGTATTATTTAATTTCTTTGTGAACGGTTACTTTTTTCAAGTACGGATTGTACTTCTTGAGCTCCAAGCGCTCGGTTGTGTTCTTGCGGTTCTTGGTGGTAATGTAACGCGACATTCCGGGAACACCACTTGCCTTCTGCTCGGTGCATTCGAGGATCACCTGTACGCGATCGCCTTTTGCTTTCTTTGCCATAATTCTTCGAGTCGATTAAAGTGCTTTTAATTCAGTTAAATGTCCCTCTTGTGCAGCTTTCTTAAGAGCTGCATCCAGTCCTAAGCGGTTGATGATACGCAGACCTGAAGCCGAAACGGTCAGGCGAATCCACGTGTCCTCCTCGGGCCAGTAGAACTTGCGGTTAAACACGTTCACGTTAAATTTACGTTTTGTTCTTCTCTTTGAGTGCGACACGTTGTTACCGGTGATCGCCTTCTTTCCAGTGATTTGACAAACCTTAGACATTTCTTAAATTATTTATCCATTGGTTAGTGTTAATCGGTTAAAACTCTCTCGGGTGACTTCAAGCCATGCTGCCTCGTGCCTCGCATAGCACAATATTCAGCGCGATTTAATTGCCCAAGAATGCTTACTGTCGATGTGAGAAGTCATCTTTTAGCACCCTTGGCAACTTTAATTGCTTTCTATTTTTGTGCCGGCACTTTTTGGTGCCGACTACCGGATATCGTCCTACGCTTTATGACTGGCACTTAGCATCATAACCAGTTCATCGAAGTTTCAACGATCATGTCACAGAACAGGCTTTTCACGAGTCGCTCGCTGCCAGCTGTCTTGAAATCGGCTGCAAAATTACAACTTTTTTTCTTTCCGGCAAAATATTTCTGCATTTCTGTCCTATTTTTCTTTGTGCGAAAAGAAAAGCAGCCGACAATTAAGCCTCTTGCAAGTCGTCATGTTCGGCGTTACGCTCGTCAACCGGCCGAGGAAAGTCCTTTTCCACGCACTCGCTGAGCTGCGCCGTCACCTGCGACGCCCACTCGGCATCACCGCCAAGCGCCATGCGCACCACCGGCCGGGCATCGCTGCGGGTGGTGACCACAAGCTGATACTGGCTGTTAATGTATGGCACGGCGGCATTGTTAAAGGTGATATCGTCGATTATCTCGCGCGGCACCTCCTCACCGCCCACCACCAGGCGGTCGGCATACACGAGCACCACACTGCCCAGTTCATTGCCGGCAAGCGGATTGGCAACAACCACATCGAGCGGCTCGCCGTGCGAGGCAACGTAGCTATCTACATCGGTCGGGGCACCGCTTTTAACCGGATTCAAGTCATCGGCGTCTTCCTTTCGCTTGAAGTACAGCATAGCGCATGCTATCACTGTGAGCAACACAATCAGCCCTACTATTTGAACACTATTCATAACACATCATTTTTAGGAACAATGCAAATTTAGGCATTAATTTCTTATCTCGCAACAAAAAATCGCCATGTCCGCCCACAAATTCCGACTATAAGCAACATAAGGGCACATACCGCCCGCCCGCGCATCAGTTTAGACTATAAGCAACATAAGTACAAAGACTATAAGAAACATAAGTTTACATAAGGGCTGACGCCTGAGCAATTCAGAATTATGAATTATGAATTAGTCGCGATGCGCAGTAAGCCCTGAAAGTGCGACAGAACATAGGCAGGGGTGAAAACCCCTGATATAAGTTTCATAAGGGCTGACGCCTGAACAATTCAGAATTATGAATTAGTCGCGATGCGCAGTAAGCCCTGAAAGGGCGACAGAACTTAGGCAGGGGTGACCCCCCCTGATATAAGTTACATAAGGGCTGACGCTTGTCATTAGCCGCGGCATGGTACGCCCTGAAAGGGCTACGCGCTTCCAGCCCAGGGCAACGCCCTGGGTTACAGTCATTTTCAAGGCAGTACGCCCTGAAAGGGCAAAAGCTATGGGGAGAATGCCCTGGCGGGCAGACGAAGCGCGCTGGTTTAGTGCTCGCTGGAGGCGAGTGCTTATACCGTCGGGACTATCTTACGGACTTGGTGAGGGGGAGGTGGAGGTCGGGGATCTTTTTTCAGTCCTTATCGACAACATACACGTCGAATTGGACCGATGCCGACACTCAATACTTTCTTGCCATAACCTTATTCCAATACCACGCAACAGCTCAGGACTTGAGAGCCTGATTTAACTGTGATTGATTGGCCGATGTAGCATCATATCTCTGTCCGTTATACTCAAACTGGATTCCCTTGCCAACATAGCAGATTCCCTTGCCGCTTGGCAGTTTCACCACGTCGGAGTTTAGCTGCACGTTATTGATGGCCTTAGATTGCAGCAATTCTACGTCTAACAGCTTTTGCATATCAATAAAGTACCACTCTCACCCGTCCACAAGATTGTTATTGGTGCTTTCGTCCTTATATTTGAACTTCTCTTCTATCAGATAGTTGTTGACGATAATTGTCATGGCATCCTCAGCTGTAATTCCAGGATGATTAGCCATCACCACAGATATCGCATTTCATAAAACACCACTTGTCACTGCCGTAGGAAATGAAGATTCAGAGCCTTTATCCTCTGTATTACCCGATGAGATTAAGGCGGTTATAGGCATTACTATATTTCATTTATCTTTTTTGTATCAAACTGGCATTCTACTAGCCAATCAACCATTTGCACTTGATGGACAAAAAAAGTTATTAGATCACCATGTATTATATCCGACCACTGTAATTTTATTATTTTTATTACTATTAATCGATCATGAATTATAAAAATCTCAATTTGTTATATTTTCATTATATGTTTTTCGTTTAGTTGAACTCACATTCCCATTAGCTATACTAACTATAACATTTTCCTTTTCTAATAACCTTCTTAAGACCGCCGTTTCAGGATTATTACCAAGTTGATACTGATGTCAACCACCAATCATATCAGAAGCACAACTTATCACAAAAAAGTCATTAGGATGACTATTTATATAGTTTTCTAAAGTGGACCAAGAAAAACAAGCTTTTATTGATGCTTCTGGAGACAATGATCTAATACGATAATATCATTGATATGCATGATTAGATGTATTAGAAAATGATGATATATTTTCTACATCATCTATATTTGGAGATTCTCACATAATGACATGCACTCTATTATTTTGCTTAGACCAGTTACATGCAGCGTAGGATGCGAGCAAATGCGGGTATATAAACTGCCTGGTCGAGGATTGCAAATTGTTATACCAGGAGTAGTGCTCACTTATCATATTTGCCGTGGCGATGGCTGGAGCATTGTAGTCCAAGGCACTAATCATCAGGTTGTCAACCCTGCATTCCACGCTGTTACCATTCTTTCATTTAACAGTAAAGATTATGTTGCACAACCCCGGCAACGACGGAGTGTAGTGAGCCGGGTCTGTGATAGTGCTACGGTTCCCACCGGTCTCGATGTCTGTTTTTATCAGTTCCACTCATTCGGCAAAAGTCAATCCGTTCAGCAGGTTCACTTCCTGATCAACTTTCAACTGAGCCTGCCTGAGAGTCTCCAAGCCATAGATTGCATCGTTTGTGACGACGATTTCGGCGACCGCCGACTTGTCGTACCTGTTCGTTACCGTCAGCTTCATCTTTCCGGCCTCGTTGACGACAGCGCCTGCGCCGATGGCATTCCCGTTGAGCGTCAGCGCCACCCTGCAGCCCTGCAGGTTCTCGTCGGTCCAGACGGCTATGACCTCATCGTCAAGTAGCAGCTGGCTGTCGGTTAACGCCACCGCCACGCCGCCGAACACGTTCACCTCATATTTGTTTACAGTGATGACCGGTGCCTTCTCCACATTAATTAGGATTATGTCAAGCGTCTTACTGTTGCCGGCCGAGTCGGTCACTTTGAGCGTGAGCACGCCTCACTCGCTGATGGTCGTGCCCGACGACACCGGCTTCGAGTTGAGCGTGAGCTCCACCTTGCAGCCCTGCGTCACGTTGTCGGTCCAGCTCGCCACGAGCACGTCGCCCACGTAGAGCTCGTTTCCCTTGACCTGAAGCTGTTTTCCTCACGAGATATCTACCGAGAGGCTGACGACCTTGATCACCGGCGCCGTGGTGTCGCCCGGCACAGGCATGTCCTTGTCGTCGCCGCACGAAGAGAGCAATGCCACCGCCAGCGTGCCGGAGACGATGCCACATGTCGGCACAAATCAAGCGGACGAGAGAAGCAGACTCCCCATCCCGCAAGCCGTCAACGATGTCCTGATACTACGGCCTATTCAGGCCAATTTCTTTCAATGCATAATCTGCTACTTGTTTTAGTGGGGTATGTTACTACACGAGCACTGACCACCTCGGAAGATGAGGATCAGACCCTCCAGCGCCACGACGTCTGTCTTGTTGTGCCTATCTATAGGCGGCAGCCATGTCAACTTGCCTGCATATCCCTATGCAGCTTAATAAGCCACGCTTTCCATTTACCGCCTTTGCACCGCCGTGACCGAGCCCTCCTTTTCTTGCGACAGGCTGTGAACGCAGATAAACGCTACCTCCTGCCGTGCCTTCGTCAGCGAGTCGGCCGGTCGTAACGACCCGGTTATTGTTTTCAATGGGCAAATTTAGAAATAGTTTTAGAATTTTCCAAATATAAAACACATTATTTATAAAATTTGTGAAAGTCCGATAATTAGCAAGGGTGATGCATGGCTGGCGCTGCAATAGCTACAAGCTACAAGTGGCTGACGCACACTAATTTAGACTATAAGTTACATAAGTTTCATAAGGGCTGACGCTGCGATAGCTACGAGCTACAAGCTACAAGTAGCTGACGCACAACAATTCAGACTATAAGTTAATGTGAATTCGATGAAAATAAGTTACTGAGTCACAGCTCCCCCTCTAAGTTAGAGGGGGTTAGGGGGAGTGTGTCACGGTGCTGTGGAAGTGTGGTTCACGCAAAGGGCGGCATCGCACACTTCTCGACTAAAAGTCGAGCATTTGAGTAACCGGGGGTGTCGCCGGTGCGCCCCCCTGTAGCAATCCACCGCCACTAACTCGCTGGAGGCGAGCACTAAACCAGCGCGCCTCGTCTGCCCGCCAGTGCCATCTCCCCATAGCTTTTGCCCTTTCAGGGCGTACTGCCTTGAAAACGCCTGTAACCCAGGGCGTTGCCCTGGGCTGGTGGTGCATAGCCCTTTCAGGGCGTACCATGCTGCGACTAACGACAAGCGTCAGCCCTTATGAAACTTATGTGGCTTATATCAGGGGGTTCCACCCTTGCCTATGTTCTGTCGCACTTTCAGGGCTTACAGCGCATCGCGACTAATTCATAATTCATAATTCTGAATTGCTCAGGCGTCAGCCATTATGTGCTCTTATGGGACTTATAATCTAAACTGGTGTGCGGACACGGCGATTAGGCGGAATTCCGGCATAAAAAATAAGAAACTTCGTTTTTCATTTTGTTCTGTGCTCAATTTGCACTAATTTTGCCTCAAAATCGGCGAAATTAGGCTGCGCCTCGGAAAAACAATCAAGCATGCTTGTTGTTTTTCACTCGGCTTGCACTAATTTTGCATCACACAAGTGCGGGTGTAGTGTAATGGCAGCACGCAAGACTTCAGATCTTGATTCGGCGTACCTCCAGTGCGCAGGCGCGGGTTCGATTCCCGTCACCCGCTCAACAACATGCGGGCATAGTGTAAAGGTAGCACACAGGCTTTCGGGGCCTGATCGTCGGTTTCCACCCCGACAGTGGAGGTTCGATTCCTTCTGCCCGTGCCACGATGGAAGAGGAACTAATACACCAACAGCCCCGCCCACGAGACAATTTCAGGAAGTGGGACGACCCACTTTTTGCCGACTTGCGGCGGATGTTTTCCCAAGCTCGCCTGCGTGAGGTGCTCACCCACAGCTCGTATTATGCAGTTGAGGGAAAGGGCAACAGTCGCTATGTGTTTGCAGGGATGTATGTGTTCAAAGGCTTGGTGGGCGAGGTGCTTTACCGCTATGCCGCCGGCGACGGCAAGCGTCTGCAGCATGTGTTGGGAAACATGTTCACCCACGAACGCTTAGAAAGACACTTCGACGAGTGGCGGCTGTGGCAATTTGCCCGCGCCGGTGAGAATTTCGACATTCAGGCACACAAGCACATCTTCACCTATGCAATCTATGGCTATGTGACCACGCTTGACGACGACATGCGTCAATGGTTTATCTCCAAATATATAATAGACGAATGCCGACATCTGTTCCGCCACAAGCAGCGCAACCTTAACCTTCTGGCCCAGGCCGACAGCATAGTGCAAAGCATTGACGGCCGCCGGCTCACGATAGAAATGGAGCTGACCGAAGAGGGGCTTCACAAGGCTATTGCCGTGCTGTCGGACGGCATGAAGGTTTGCGAGGCGGTGAGCAAGAGTTGGCGGTATGCTCGCCGGAAGGCCGCGAAATCAGCCCTTGACCTGCTTGCAATGCCATCACGCAAATATCTGCTCTCTAATCCGTCATATCATGCAAGAATCCTTGAGCGCAAGGAAATGGAGAAAGCTCAGCGCAAAGCCGAAGTAGAACAACGCGAAGAGCAAAAGAAGCAGGAACGTGAAAAGCGTAAGGAGAGCTTCAAGGCAGCAGCCCGTGCACGTGACGCCAAGCGCAGGAAGAGCCAGGCCGAGGCCAAGAAACGGCGTGCAGAGAATGCCGCCCGTGCCGCTGCCAAAGCAGCTAAGGAAGCCCGCCCCATGAGCTCGCGCAAGCGACGTTTCCTGGAAGACAAGAAGAAATAGCCGTCACTTCGCGAAAAAGGCTCGGGTTTGACTTTTTCCACTTGCGAAGTGTCTTGTCAGCCCTCTTTGAATATTCAATAGAATACATCATAGGCTATCGAAATAGTGTTGCATTTCTTCTGGAGTAGTACATGAAATGGTTTCACCATTAGCATACTCACGACGGGCCTTATTGATAGAGCGGCGCAATTCTGGTGTGATTGTCTTGTCGTCGCCGATGGTAGCAACACGAACCGAAGCTATGCCCCTTATTTGTTTCAGGATCTTTTTGATGTCGGCTATGAGCGCATTATCTTCCAGAGTGATTATCATCTGCGCAGGTTTGCCAACTGATTCTACTGATGCCATATCATTGTCATTTTATGATTCTTAGTTTGCAAAATTACGAAATTATTCTGAAAACTCCTCACAACAACTACTTTTTTTACACCGTAACCTCACGCACGACGGGCCTAAGAGCATGGCTATCTCTCTTTTGGGCGGTGCTTTCGACAAGTGTGGGGCAACATCTGACAGTGAGTTCAGAGTGAGGGTGCCGTGTAGCGGAGTCGTGAAGAAAAAATCAGTTTCTTTATCTTGGGCGGCCTATAAATCGGGAATTATATCTAACTTTGCAGAGTTTTTTAATAATTGACTACAAACGATATGGCCGATAACGCTTTACTGCAACGCCTTGAGGGACTTGACGCCCGTTTTGAGGAAATAGGCACCCTTATCACCGACCCGGCTGTGATTGCCGACCAGCGACGATATGTCAAGCTCACCAAGGAATACAAGAGCTTAGAGACTCTGCTTCATGCCACCAACCGATATAAAAAGCTGATAGCCGACATCGACGATGCCAAGGCACTGCTCGAGACCGAGAGCGACGAAGACCTGCGCGCCATGGCCCGCGAGGAAATCGACAGCGGCACGGCCCTTGTGCCAAAGCTTGAGGAGGAAATCAAACTGCTTCTAATTCCCGAAGACCCCGAAGACTCCAAAAACGTAGTGCTTGAAATTCGCGGCGGCACGGGTGGCGACGAGGCGGCCCTGTTTGCCGGCGACCTTGCGCGCATGTACACCCGCTACTGCGAGACCAAGGGGTGGAACGTGCAGATGTCGAGCTGCAGCGAGGGAGCCGCCGGCGGCTTCAAGGAGGTGATATTCAGCATCACCGGCGACGGTGTGTATGGCACGCTCAAGTATGAGTCGGGCGTGCACCGCGTGCAACGTGTGCCGGTGACCGAGACGCAAGGCCGCGTCCACACCTCGGCAGCCAGCGTGGCCGTCCTGCCCGAGGCCGAGCCCTTCGACGTGCACATCAACGAGGGCGAGATTAAGTGGGACACCTTCCGCAGCGGCGGTGCCGGCGGACAGAATGTGAACAAGGTGAACTCCGGCGTGCGCCTGCGCTACATGTGGACCAACCCCAACACCGGCGAGCAGCAAGAGATACTCATCGAGTGCACCGAGACGCGCGACCAGCC
>DGVT01000085.1:229-10448 GCA_002395965.1 Porphyromonadaceae bacterium UBA4277 | reverse complement strand
GTAGTCCATCTTGAAGGTATAGGACGTGGACTCCTTGCCATTAATAAAAATCTTACCACCTTTCACCTCCAGAGTGTTGCCCTCGTAGTTCTTAATGCAACGCTCGTAAAGCGGCAGCGACCTCTCGTTGAGCGCGATGGTTGCACCCTTCTTAGGAATCCAGACGGGACCGTAGTTTTCATGCGTCCAGCCATAGTCGGTGCCTAACGGGTAGGTGATCACGCTCTCAGACGCATCGGCCTTGAGGCGCTCAACAAACTTCACCCAGGGGTTGGCTTGCAACTGCTTCTTCATCTCGCCGGTGAGCGGAAGCAGGTAGTCGAGCTGTCCGGCCGGACTGCCTTCGAGCATGTGACGATCCTCCACGCTGACGCCCAGCTGGTCGTAGAGCTCTTCGCTGATGGGCGTGCCATCGGTAACCACATGATAGAAGAACTGCACGTTTTTGGGCTGCGGCAGGGCTGCGCCGTTAATGCTCACCACACCGTCCTTGATACTCAACCGCTCGCCGGGCAGGCCCAGGCAACGCTTCACGTAGTTGTCGCGCCGGTCAACAGGACGATAGATCACGTCGCCGAACATCTCGGGATTGTTCCACACCGCATCACGTCCACGTTCAAAGCACAGCGTGTAGTAGTCGGGATTAGGACATTTCACCGCCACGGTATCGCCTGCAGGGAAGTTAAACACCACGATGTCGCCGCGCTCAATGCTGCGCAAGCCTTTCAAGCGGTGATATTGAAGTTGAGGGTTGTCGATATAGCTCTTGCAGTTGAGAAACGGCAGCGTGTTTTGAGCTAATGGGAAGTGTAGCGGCGTCTGGGGCACGCGCGGCCCATAGACGATCTTATTCACCCACAGGAAGTCGCCCGTGAGCAGCGTTTTCTCGAGCGACGACGACGGAATCTGATAGTTCTGCCCCACAAACAGGAACAGGAAATATACCAGCACCAGCGCATACACGATGGCATCCACCCAGCTCATGATAGTGCGGCCTATGCCGGGCTTCCAGCCTTTCCAGCCACCCCAGGGGATGAATTGCGTGAGGTAGATGTCGGCAAGCAGTGGCAGTGCCAGCAGTAGCCAGGGGTTGCCCATCCACACCGTCCACCCAACATAGATTGCTGCCACTATGCCAAATCGCGCCCAACGGGTGGGCTTGACGCGGCTCAGGCGTTCGCGAAGGGTACCGGTCTGGGGGGTATATTCAATTTTTTCTTTATCTTTTTTGTCGCTTGTTGTCATACTATTAATTGTGATTGTGCAATAATAACGCAAAAGTACTACTTTAATTTCATTCACTGCCAATAATTAACAATTTTATATAAGAGCACGCACATGCCGACGACATGCACAGTAAACACCTGTTAACAAAAATAGAATGTTAACAAGTGTAATTTATTTGCGTTTTCAGGCGAAAACGGAAGTTTTTCTCGACTTTTAGCACACTTAATCTTATTTTTGACCTAATTTTGCTCGTCAAAATCGTTACGTTGTCTTTTAGACGAGCGACTCAGAACATTGTAACAACTGAAAAAACAATAAGAATATGAAAAAGATTTCTACCATTTTATTTTTAACCTGCGCTCTTTCGGCCCCATCGGCATGGGCCGGCGGCCTGCTGCACAACACAAACCAAAGCATTGCCTGGCAGCGAATGATGGCGCGCGGCGCAACCAACGAGATTGACGGTATCTACAGCAACCCTGCCGGAACGGCATTCCTCAACCACGATGGGTGGATGCTGTCGCTCAACATACAGAGTGCTTCGCAACATCGCGATGTGCTGGCCACATTCCCGCTGTTTCCCACCGATGACCACACTAAGAAATATGAGGGCAAGGCCTCGGCTCCGGTCATCCCCAGCCTCTATGCCGCCTACAAACGCAACAAGTGGACCTACTCGGCATTCTTCGGCTTCACCGGCGGCGGCGGAAAGTGCAACTTCGAGAGCGGCCTGCCCATGTTCGACTCACAGGTGATGGCAGGCATATACAGCAAGACGAGCAGCCTGCTTGCCACTCAGCCAATGCTCAAGAACATAGTGGGCGCCGATGCCATTATGCCCGACATGTATAACATCAACTCTTCGATGAAGGGTCGCCAGTATATCTACGGCTTCCAGCTGGGTGCCGCCTACCAATTCAACAGTCACTGGAGCGCATTCGCCGGACTGCGACTGAACTATTTCGACGGAAACTATGTGGGACATGTGGATGCTACCATCGGCGACGCCCTGCGCCAGCGTGCCATTGCGGCTATGGCTGCACTCACGCCCGAGCAGCAGGCTGCCTACCTCCCCACTGTGGGTGCCCTGAGCCAGGAAGGCGGACTCACACACATTGCACTGGATTGCAACCAGACCGGATGGGGTGTGACACCCATTTTGAGCGTTAACTATAAGGTGGCAGGACTCACCCTGGCCGCCAAGTATGAATTCAAGACCAACCTGAGCATTGAGAACGACACAAAGAAGCTGGAGGCTACAGCAATGGGACAGGCATCGGAAGAGCTGGAGAATACTATGAAAGCTGCCTACGGCCATGGCGTGAACACCCCAAGCGACCTGCCGGCAGTGCTCTATGTAGCAGCCGGCTACGAGATCATCCCCAACAAACTGCGCGCCGCCCTGGAATACCACTTCTACGACGACAAGCATGCCGAGATGGCTAACGACAAGCAAAAGTACCTCACCCATGGCACTCACGAGATTCTCGCAGGCGTGGAATGGGACATCAACAAGACATTCACCATCAGCGGCGGTTTCCAGAACACCGACTATGGCCTGAGCGACAACTATCAGACACACACCTCGTTCTCATGCGACAGCTATTCGTTAGGCTTCGGCGGTGCCGTAAACATCACCGAGAAGATTCGCCTCAACGCCGGCTACTTCTGGACCACCTATAAAGATTACACCAAGGAAGTGCCTGCCGGCACACCGGGATACTGCAACACCACACTCTCGGGCAAGGACGTGTATAGCCGCACCAACAAGGTGTTCGGCATTGGAGTTGACTTCAAGTTCTAATTTAGGACCAAGAACCAATAGCCAAGACCCAAGGGCCAAGCTGGACGACATCCACATGCGCGGCTTCTTGGGCCTTGGTCTGTTTTACACGAATAGCTGTTTGAGAATGTCGGGCGAGCGCAGAGTGCCCAAGGTGCTGTTGTGAAGCCGATAATAGGCAAGCATGACATCAAGCACACGATTGCGCTGCTCGCGGTTGAACTTAAACAGATGCAAGTTGTAGAAAGTCATGCGCGAGATAAGATGCAAGGCCTCGGCCTCGTCGGGCGACATGACGTGCCCCCCACCCGACGGAAACTTGACGAATATGCCACCGTCCATGTCAAACCAGTAGCCTTTCCTGTACGACCCCACATCGGGCTGAATGCCTAAATGCGCGCCCAAGTGGTAGAGGAAGCAAATGTGGAAGTTGGCCACACCACGCTGCATCATCTCCAACGCCATCACCGCCGACTCTACAAACGCAAACAGCGGCCGGTTACTCTCCTGCTCCTGGATGGAATGCGACAGCACTTCGCCCACAAACATTGCCAAGGCAGCCTTCACAGGACTGCAGTAGATATCCACAAGAGGCCATGCACGGCTCAAATCGTGCATGGTGGCCAGGTCACACCCGGCAACTATGCGGGCCTCGAAGTCGATGACCGACAGCGGCATGAGCATGGCATTGCGCATGCGCGCACCACGAGTGCTGCCCTGTGGCACAGCAAAGGCCATGCGGCCGCGCCCGTCGGTATAGACGTGGACTATATTATGCTTGTCGCTATATTTAATGGTCGATAGCACTATGCCGCGCAATTTCTCGTACATCTCTCGTGTGTCGTGGTTAGGTTAGTAAGCGTGCTGTTTTAGTTTGCAAAGTTAATTCCAGCTCGCTCAATACGCAAAAAATTGACGAAAAAAGTGATTTACATCAAAAAATTTGGTCAGTTCAAAAAAAGTACCTAACTTTGCAGTCGCTTTTTTGCGCAGGTAAGTTTTCGAGGCCCATTCGTCTATCGGCTAGGACGCAAGATTTTCATTCTTGAAAGAGCAGTTCGATTCTGCTATGGGCTACAAAATAATAATTAAATAAGGAAAATATCAAAGAAAAATTATGGCAAACCATAAGTCAGCTATCAAGAGAATTCGTCAGACGCAGTCACGCAACCTGCGCAATCGTTATTATGGAAAGACCATGCGTAATGCAGTTCGCAACTTACGCAAGATGACCGACAAGGCCAAGGCTTCTGAGGAGCTGAAGAGAGTGTCTTCACTGCTCGACAAGTTAGGTCGCAAGAATGTTATCAGCAAGAACAAAGCCGGCAACCTGAAGTCGAAGCTGGCTAAGCTGGTTAACAAGCTGGAAGCATAATAACCAACGACGAGGAGAAATATTGGTTGTGCGTGGCGTAATAGCACCACAGCCTGCGTCGAGTAGCACATGCGCATGTGTGAAAGCGCAAACGGCCCATTCGTCTATCGGCTAGGACGCAAGATTTTCATTCTTGAAAGAGCAGTTCGATTCTGCTATGGGCTACGCAATTAGCGTTAAGTGAACATACTTAACGCTTTTGTTGTATTGCCGTCAGTGCTTAATGGTGATTTCATCGAGCCACCCATCGTCGCGGTAGTGGCACAAATCCACATAGGCGTCGATACCGGGGATGATACCGTTCTCACTAAACTGCCACACGGTGTAGTGCCCGTCCCAGTTGATTATGGGCTTCGACGACGAGTATCGCCCCACATACAGTGGGTATTTATTAAAATGTGGGGCCAGGTTCTTGTTATAGAAGTCGATGGTAGAATAAATCATCGGCCGGCAGCCATAGTGCTTCTCGACCAGCGCCGCCAGCAAGCTCACGCTGTCGATGAGCTGGCTACGCGTCCAGTTGCCGCGCTCTTCCACATCGAGCATGGGTATCAGGTCCTGCGAGCCGCGTGTGGCCTGCATAAAGAAGTTGCGAGCCTGATCACGAATGGGCGACGACGACGTCACATAGTGGTAGCTACCCACAAGAAACCCCTGTCGCCGGGCACCTTCCACATTGTAGCGATAATGCGCCGACTGATAGGTAGCCCCCTCGGTTGCCTTGATATAGACAAAGCGGATGTAGGGATCGTTGCCCACCTTAGCCCAGTCGATGTTGCCTTGATGGCTGGAAATGTCGATACCGTCGTAGGGGGCCGTAGAGTCGCGAGGTGCTATGCTGATGCGATGCGATGACGTGCTGCCGCCGTTGCAGCCACCAAGCAGAATGACGAGCATGGCAACAATCGGCACAATCGTGCTATTTGTTTTTCTTGCGTGACTTTCCATGAGATTTATTGGCTTTGCGCTTTGCTTTTGTGTGTAATTTACCTTGTTTATTGATCGCAGCTTTGAGATTATTGGCTTTTGCACCTTCGCCCGGGTGCTTTTTTAGTTTTTTACTATTTGTTTTTTTAGAGGCCTTGCCGGCAGGGGCAGCTTTGTCCTTTTTGCTCCGGGCAACGTGCTTTTTGCCTTTAGGCGGCGCATGCTTCTTGCCCTTGTGCATTGCGATGCTTGCCAGCGAACGCCCCTTGTTAAACCGCGACAAATCCACTGCGTGGTCAATGCCATCGACACGACCGTTTTTAGTGAACTGCCACAGCGTCCACGACGTGCCATTGAGAGGCTCGGGCTCGGCGCCGCCATAGCGGGCAATGAATAGCGGGTAGTGGGCAAAGGCACGCCCAAGATAGTCGGTAAAAAACTTGTTGCTCGTGTAAATCATGGGCTTGCAGCCGTAGTGACTCTCAATCAGGTCGGCCATTTGCTTGAGCATGTCGCGAGCCTGCTGCGGCTTCCAGCGTATTCCCATTTCGGGAATGTCTTCAATGTCTATGACCGGGATCAGGTCTTGCTCGCTGTGCCTTACGCGCGACTTAAAATTGTCAAACTGCTGCCGGGCAGGAGTCTCAGGCCGGAGGAAATGGTAACTGCCCACCTTGATGCCTTTGCGACGCGCATTCTCAATGTTGTAGCGGTAGTTGGCATCCTGCAGTTTTCCGCCTTCGGTGGCCTTGATGATTGCAAATGTGATGCGCTTGTCGCGGGCTGCCACATCCCAGTTGATCTTCTTCTGATACCAGCTCACATCGATGCCGTGAAACTGCTCGGTAGCGGCGGCTGCTTTCTCACGCGCCTGCAACTGAAGCATCGATAGCAGGCACAGTGTGGCATATGTGAGCAGTCGGGGTGACATTTAATTCTCAGTTGTTGTGCTGGCGATAACAGGCTGGGGACTAATCGTTGTCGGCCGAGCTTTTGTTGGTTTTGCGAGAGCGCGTGCTCTGGCGCACGTCATCGTCATTGTCGGTTTTATAGCTCTTATATTGTCGCGCTTGAGTGGCGTTTTGTTTTTGCTGCTGCAGTTTGTTGCGTTGCTCTTCCTTAGCCTTTTTTTGTTCTTCTTGCTGCTGGTGCAGTCGTTGCTGCACTTCTTGCTGCCGGCGGGTCTGCTCGGCTTTCTTTGCCTCGGCTTCTTGTTGCTTCTTGAGTTGCTCTTGCCGGGCTTTTTCCAGCTCTTTTTCTTTTTTCTTTTGCTGCTCTTCGAGTTTGCGCTGTTGCTCGGCCTGCTTGCGCTGCTGTTCCTCGAGCTTGCGTTGCTGCTCATGAGCCTGCTGCTGAGCCTTCTTGCGCTGCTGCTCCTCGAGCTTGCGCTGCTTCTCGGCTTGCTTGGCCTCTTCTTCGCGTCTCAGCTTCTCGGCGCGCTCGCGAGCCTTGCGCTCTTTTTCCTGCTGTTTCTTGAGCTCTTTTTCCTGCTTTTTCGACATCTTGGGGGCTTCTTTCACCTTCACACTGCCGGGCTTGTCTTTCTGATCCACGGCATCGGCATTGCTGCGCTTGCGCGAGCCCATGCGGTGCTCCTTGATGAGAATGTCGTGCAAGCCCCGCCCCTTGTTGAAACACGACAGATCCACAGTGGTCGAGATGCCTGCTATACGCCCTTTTTCGCTATACTGCCACATGGTCCACTGGCCGCTGTCGAGCGACGGGGCATTGGTGGCATAGCGGGCTATGAACAGTGGGTAGTCGGCAAAGGCGCGGCCCAGAATGTGATTATAGAAGTGCGAACTGGTGTAAATCATCGGGCGACAGCCGTAATACTCCTCGATAAGGTCGGCAAAAAGCTTCACGCTGTCGCGCACCTGCTGGTTGGTCCAGCCCTGACGCACCTCGATGTCGATGAGCGGCAGCAAGTCCTGCTCATGCTTCTTGACCACGCGCTTGAAGTTCTCAAACTGGTCGCGTATGCGCGAGCCGGTGCGCAGGAAGTGGTAGCTACCCACCTTGATGCCCACGCGGCGGGCGTTCTCTAAGTTTTGCCGATAGAGGCGCGACTGATAGGTGGCGCCTTCGGTAGCCTTGATATAGACATATTTCACTCGCTTGTCACGGGCAGTGGCATCCCAGTCGATGACTTTCTGGTGATCGCTCACGTCAATGCCATCGACCACGGGCGTAGTCACCTCGACCTCAATCTCTTCGGAGTGAGCGACCACGGATGCCAGTGTGATTATCAGTAGTAAAAGATATCGCGACAATTTCATTGTGTCAAGAGGTTGCGTCTATACAAACGGCAAATTTACAAAATAATTTTGAATTATAGATTATGAATAAAGATTTAGGCACACCCTATAATAGAATTTAAGATTTGAGGGGCACTGCTTGCGAGCCTATTCGAGCAACTGCTCTATCTCGGCCAGCGATGCGACTTCGAGGGTGGCAGTGTGGGCCACGGCAGGGCGATGTTTGGCGTTATAGTAGATAGTGCGCCAGCCGGCCCGGTGGGCCCCGGCGATGTCGGTGTCGGGGTCGTCGCCTATCATCACCACATTGCCGGCTGCGACATTGCAGCGCTGCAGGGCATAGTCAAAAATGCCGGGCAGTGGCTTGGTGATGCCGCAATCATCACTCAGAACGACGTTATCGACGAGGTGCTCCAGACCGCCGCTGCGCAGTTTGCGCTGCTGCACTCCGGCAAAGCCGTTACTCAGCACATTCACCTGATAGCCGTGCCTATGCAGCGCTTCCAACAGCGACTTTGCCCCGGGCACCACAAGAGGCTGCTCGGCAAGAACGTCGAGGTAGTGAGCGTTCATCGCGCTGCCGGTGGCCGTAGGGTCTCCGTCATAGCCCACCTGCTGCAACACATGCCTGTAACGCTCCACCATCAGGTAGTCACGCTCGATGTGGCCGTGATGATACTCATGCCACAACTCACTGTTGCGCGACTCATAAATCTCCTCAAACTTATTGAAGTCTGGCTCAAACCGGCACATGCCGAAGTGGTCGTAGGTCAGGCGCAGCGCAACGCGGCTATTGGCGCTGAACCACCACAGCGTGTCGTCGAGGTCGATGAAGATTGCCGTAACATTGTCAAAAACACTGTGTCTCATTCCTCCGTTGCTTTACGCCGCGACTTCCACATGAAGAACCACACTGCGGCCACTATGGTCACAACCGGCGCCGTAACCCACGCTACACTTTCCGGCAGAGCCAAACACTGCGGCGAGACCAAGATAAACGTTATGCACACGGCAGTCATGAGCAGTGAAGGAAGCAACATAATCCAGTATGGCTTGCCCTTGATGGCAAGATACACAGTGATGGTCCACAGCGTGAACACACTAAGCGTCTGGTTAGCCCATCCGAAGTATTGCCACAACACATTGAAGCCGTCGGGATTACCCACCTGCCACATCAGCAAGCCAAAGGCGCACAGAAACACCGGCAGGCTCACCAGCAGGCGATACGGCACCTTTCGCTGGTCAACGTGAAACTTCTCGGCCAAAATCAAGCGCGCGCAGCGCAGCGCCGTGTCGCCACTGGTGATGGGCGCCGCCACCACACCCAGCACAGCCAGCACGCCGCCAAACAGTCCCAGCCACCCGGTGCACACAATCTTAACCACTGCAGGAGCACCGAAGTACTGTATCAGCGTCTTGCCCTCGGGTCCGGGCAGCTGCGCCAGGAATGCATCCACCTGTTCGGCAGGCAACACCTCACGCCAGCCGCCGGCATAAAAGAAATAGCTCGACACCGTGGCCCAGATCAGAGCCACAAAGCCCTCGGTAATCATTGAACCGTAAAACACCTTGCGGCCTAATCGCTCGCTCGCCATGCAACGCGCCATGAGAGGGCTCTGCGTGGCATGGAAACCACTGATGGCACCGCAGGCAACGGTAATGAACAGGCAGGGGAATATCGGGTTCTTTTGCAGAAAGGCCACAACACCCAGGGCATCGGTGCCATCCACCATCTGCGCCGTCTGCCAGCGCTCCATATTACCGATCTCCCACACCTCGGGCAGCGACGGCATTTTCACCACCAGCACCACCATCAGAGCAATGGCCATGAATATCAGCGACACGGCAAACAAGGGGTAAATCTTGCCGATAATCTTGTCGATAGGCAGCAAAGTCGCTATTATATAATAAATGAAAATCACAATTATCCACATCGTCATCGTGCCGGAAAAGCCCGACAGGATGATTGCTGGGCTATAGACAAACACAGCCCCCACCATCACCATCAGCGCAATCACCAGCACAAGCATCACACGCTGCGTGATGCCGCCCAAATATTTGCCGACGAGAAATGGCAAGCTGCCACCATCATGCCGCATCGACAGCATTCCACTCAGATAGTCGTGCGTGGCACCGGCAAAGATGCACCCCAGCACAATCCACAACAGTGCTGCCGGACCAAACCACATGCCCATGATTGCACCGAAAATTGGACCCGTGCCGGCAATGTTGAGAAACTGAATCATGAAAATCTTCCACATGGGTAATTCCACGTAGTCAACACCATCGGCAAGGCGTTTAACGGGCGTGTCACGGTCGTCGGGGCCAAACACACGCTCCACTATTGAGCCATAGATGAAATAGCCCATCACCAGGGCTACAAAACTTACCAAAAATGAAATCATAAGACTTTTGCTAAAAATTTACTGTGCACTAAATGCAGATTGCTTGCCTGAACTGCTTTAATGACGCGCAAAGTTAATACATTATTTATAGTAACAGCCCTTTATTCGCAGAAAATCGAAAAAAAACATCATTTTTTTTGCGAAAAATTTGCACAGTCCAAAAAACCGCCGTACCTTTGCACCCGCAATCGCCCAAAAGGTGAATTGTTACATACACAAACGGTGCGTTAGTTCAGTTGGTTAG
>DGVT01000085.1:0-134 GCA_002395965.1 Porphyromonadaceae bacterium UBA4277 | reverse complement strand
CTGGTTCGAGTCCTGTACGCACCGCGTGGAGAGAGGAATGGACGACATTACGAAAGTGTGTCGCCCGTTCTTTTTTTACACACCCACCAGCCACCCCCACCCCACCAATTATTTTAGACTATAAGTTACATAAG
>DGVT01000045.1 GCA_002395965.1 Porphyromonadaceae bacterium UBA4277 | reverse complement strand
ATTAATAATTAATAATTAATAATAAGTCGCATTGCTCACTTGTAGCTCGTAGCTAAACAGGCGTCAGCCACCTTGTTTACTTGTTTACTCGTTTACTCGTTTACTAAAAAAATTGTAGCTCGTTTACTAATTGACAATAATTTTAGATTCTATATGGCAAATTATCTTGTAACAGGCGCAGCAGGATTTATAGGCTGCAACTTTGTGAAATACATAATGAGCAAGCACGCCGATGCTCACATCATTGTGCTCGACGCACTCACCTATGCCGGCAATATCGCTTCGCTCAAGAAAGAGATTGACAGCGGTAAGGTAGCGTTTGTTAAGGGTGACATTTGCGACCGCAGCCTGGTGGATGACATCATCAGCAACAACGACATTGACTTCATCGTCAACTTTGCTGCCGAGAGCCATGTTGACCGAAGCATAACCAATCCTCGTCTGTTTCTTGAAACCAACATTTTGGGAACTCAGAACCTGCTCGACTGCGCCCGGCGCGCTTGGCTCACCGGCAAAGATGCACAGGGACGGCCACAATACAAAGAAGGGAAAAAGTACTTGCAAATTTCTACCGACGAAGTTTATGGTTCGCTCGAGAAGAAATGGAATGAGGCACACCCGCTCACTGTCACCGACGACATCAAGAGCGTGATAGGCGACCGCAGCGACATGAAAACATTTGGCGACACGTTCTTCACCGAGAATTCAAACCTTGCTCCCCGCTCGCCCTACTCGGCCTCAAAGACCAGTGCCGACCTCATCGTGCAAGCATATCATGAGACCTACGGGCTGCCTGTTAACATCACCCGATGCAGCAACAACTACGGCCCGTACCACTTTCCCGAGAAACTCATCCCGCTCATCATCAACAACATCTTGCATGGCAAGAAACTGCCGGTGTATGGCCGCGGCGAGAACGTGCGCGACTGGCTCTACGTTACCGACCACTGCAAGGGCATCGACATGGTGCTGCATGGCGGGCGTGATGGTGAGGTGTACAACATAGGCGGCTTCAACGAAGAGAGCAACATCAACATCGTGCGGCTGGTAATCGACATCATTGCACGCATCATGCACGAAGAGCCCCGGTACCAAAAACTGCTCACATGCAAGGTTGAAGACATCAACTACGATCTCATCGAGTATGTCACCGACCGGCCGGGGCACGACATGCGCTATGCCATCAACCCCGCAAAGATTGCTCGTGAGCTGGGGTGGTATCCCGAAACTCCGTTCAAGAAAGGCATAGAGCTGACCGTGCGATGGAACCTCGACAACCAAGACTGGGTGAAGAGCGTCACCAGCGGTGACTATCAGAAATACTACGACGAGATGTATCTTAACCGATAAACAAACATTAAACATCACTTCCACATCATGAAAGGAATAGTACTCGCCGGAGGCTCAGGAACACGGCTCTACCCCGTAACCAAGGGTATTTCTAAGCAACTCATCCCCATCTACGACAAGCCCATGGTGTTCTACCCTATCTCGGTGCTAATGCTTGCCGGCATCAGGGAAATACTCATCATTTCCACACCTCACGACCTGCCCATGTTCAAGCGCCTGCTGGGCACAGGCAGTGAGATAGGCGTAACGTTTTCCTATGCCGAGCAGCCACGACCCGAGGGATTGGCACAGGCTTTCATAATCGGCGAAGAGTTTATCGGCAACGACGATGTGTGCCTGGTGCTGGGCGACAACATATTCTACGGCCAGAGTTTCACGCGCATGCTCATGGATGCAGTTGAAATCACCGCACAAAGGCAGTGTGCCACGCTGTGGGCCTACGCCGTGAAAGACCCCAATCGCTTTGGCGTTGTGGAGTTTGACAGTAACCAAAACGCCATCAGCATTGAAGAAAAGCCCGAATGTCCACGGTCAAACTATGCCGTCACGGGACTATACTTTTACCCTAACGACGTGATTCAAGTGGCCAAATCAATCAAGCCCTCGGCACGAGGAGAGCTGGAAATCACATCGGTCAACCAGCAATATCTGTCGCAAGGACGCGTGCATGTGCAAGTTTTAGGACGTGGATTTGCATGGCTCGACACCGGCACATCCGAGAGCATGCTCGATGCCTCTAACTTCATCCAGACAATCGAGACCATGCAAGGCGTGCAGGTTGCCGCACTTGAAGAGATTGCCTTCCGCAAAGGGTGGATCACAGCCAGCCAGCTCACCGAGATTGCTCAGCCCATGGCCAAGAATCATTACGGACAATACCTGATAAATCTTGCCAAGAATGGTATATGACACTCCACACATCTTCGACCTGCCCAAGATAAGCGATCCGCGAGGCAATCTGTCGTTTCTCGAAAGCGAGGGACACATCCCGTTTGCCGCCAAACGCGCCTATTGGATTTATGACGTGCCCGGCGGCATGCACCGCGACGGACACGCCTTCCGCAAGCAGCAAGAGGTCATCATTGCCCTTAGCGGCAGCTTCGATGTCACGCTTAACGACGGCGTCACCGAGCACCGCTACCACATGGCACGCTCATACTATGCACTATATGTGCCTCCAATGACCTGGCGCAAGATTGATAATTTTTCGACCAACTCGGTGGTGCTGGTCATATCAAGCGAGAAATATGATCCCGACGACTACATCGAAGACTATGACCTATACTGCCGCCTTGTGAAGTCAGGAACTTCGCCGGCACAGGCCACTATCGCCACCTTCGATGCCCAGCCGGCAGGACAAGCAATCGACTGCAGGGCATCGAGTGTGGATGATTGCAACATCATCGAGCTCGACAAGCATCACCATGCCAACGGCAACCTCACCGTGGTGCAGCCCGGCGAGCCGTTGTCATTCGACATTAACCGCATCTATTACATCTACGACATACCCGGCGGCGAAGCACGTGGCGGGCATGCGCACCGCCAGCTGCAGCAACTGCTGGTGGCCATCAGCGGCAGCTTCGACGTGGTTCTGGATGATGGCTCACGACAGCGCCGCGTCACGCTCAACAGGCCCTATCAGGGGCTCACCATAGTGCCTGGCATATGGCGAGTTTTAGACAATTTCTCATCAGGAGCCGTGTGCCTGTGCATTGCCTCCGACCACTACGACGAGAACGACTACATCCGTGAGCATGACGACTTCATAAAACTGCGAAATTCATAACCAAACCATCACTATGAAGAATATTCCTTTCCTCAATCTCAAACTCGCCAACGAGCCCATCGAAGAGGAGCTGAAACAAGCTGCATGCGAGGTAATTTCATCGGGACGCTACTTGCACGGAGAGCACACGCAACTGCTCGAACAAGAGATTGCAACCCTGTGCCAGACATCGCACTGCGTGGCTGTGAGCAACGGCCTGGATGCCCTGCGACTCATCTTGCGAGCATACATAGAGATGGGACGGTTATGCCATGGAGATGCGGTGATTGTTCCGGCCAACACATTCGTTGCCTCGATACTTGCAATCAGTGATAATGGTCTCAAGCCGATTATCTGCGAACCAGACCTTCACACCATGAACCTCGACATCAGTGCCGCAGCACAGCTTGTCAAGGCTCACCATGCCCGAGCCATCATGCCGGTGCACCTATATGGCACACCATGCTGGGACACGGCTCTGAACGAGATTGCACAGGAACACGACCTCCTCGTCATCGAAGACAATGCGCAAGCCATTGGAGCCCAGGCAGCCACTGCCGGACTAAATGGCACACGCACTACCGGAGGCCTGGGCAATGCTGCCGGCATCAGCTTCTACCCCACTAAGAACCTGGGAGCTCTGGGAGACGCCGGAGCCGTTACCACAAGCGACAGCCAGCTGGCGGCCACCGTTCGGGCACTGGCAAACTACGGTAGCGACCGCCGGTATCACAACATCATGCAGGGACTCAACTGCCGCATCGATGAGTTACAAGCGGCAATGCTTCGTGTTAAGCTACGGCATCTGAATGAGGAAATCACACGTCGCAACGCTATTGTGAAAGTATATAACACCGCCATCAACCATCGGCAGGTCACCACACCGGCAATTTTTGCAGGCACTACACAAGTGTGGCACCAATACGTTGTCAGAGTGAGCAGGCGACAAGAGTTCATCGGCTACATGAAAGAAAACGGCATTGGCACCGACATTCACTATGCCACACCGGCTCACCTGCAACCTTGCTACCCGACGCTGGCCACACACCCCATGCCGGTTACCGAGCTACTGGCCAACGAAGTGGTGAGCCTGCCCATTGCCCACCCCATTACAACAGACGATGCCAGCTACATAGCCGGCATCATCAATTCATTTCCTGCTTAGAAAGCGAGAAGGCACACAGAGTCATTTGTGCGTAACATTCTCCGGTTTCCACTTGTCTTTAGGAGCCGGGCTCTCATGCGGATAACCTATCAAGATTGTGCACAGCGGTATAAGGTTTTCGCTTAACTGTAAGGCACTCTTTACCGCATTCACCCGCTCGGTAATGGGATATACGCCTGTCCACACAGCTCCGAGGCCTAACGCATTCACGGCCAGGAGAAGATTCTCGGTAGCTGCCGACGCATCCTGCACCCAGTAGTCTCGGCCTTGGCCTTCGATAGCTTTTTCCATATCACCGCAAACTACAATAGCCAGCGGAGCCTTACGCACCATTCCGCCACCACGGCCGGTAGCAAGCAAATCAATACTCTCGCGCTTGTCGAGCACAACAAAGTGCCAGGGCTGCTTGTTCATGGCCGTGGGAGCTGCCATAGCTGCTCGCAACAGCATTTCCACTTTGCCCGGCTCCACAGCACGAGCTTCCCATGACCGGATGCTGGTCCGGGTCATAATGTTGTCGTAGGCCGCCTGCTGCTCGGCGGTTAAGTTCACAACCTCGGTTTGAGCACTTGCACTGCAAGCACCCACTGCCATAAGTGCCGCGATTAATGATAAACGTCTTAGAATTCCATTCATCTGTCTAAAATAATTATAACTGTCCACGACGCAAATTTACAAATATTTTTATTATTGATATGGAAAGTTTCGGTAATAATTAATAATTTTGCAAATTGAAACGTCTATATGCAATGTATAAGATAGCAATAGGAAAGGAGCAAATCAATGCGCTGCCGGTAATATCATTTGGCGGACAAATAGTTGTGATCGATACCATGTCGCGAGTAAACGCCGCCATAGCCACACTGCGCAAATACCCACTTGCCGGGTTCGACACCGAAACGCGCCCTTCGTTCCGCAAGGGCGTGCTTCACAAAATGGCTCTTATGCAGATTTCAACACACGACATCTGCTTCCTCTTCAGGCTAAACAAGATTGGGCTTCCGCTCAAGCTCAAAGAGTATCTCGAAGACGGCACCTGCCACAAGGTGGGGCTATCGCTACACGACGACTGGAATGTGCTCCACCGCCAGCATGATGTGCACCCCCAGGGGTTCACCGACGTTCAGGATCTTGTGGGACGCTACCACATAGGCGACAACAGTCTGCAGAAGATTTATGCCATTCTCTTCGGACAAAAGATTAGCAAGAGCCAGCAGTTGTCGAACTGGGAAGCCGACGTCTTAACCGAAGCCCAGCAGCACTATGCCGCCACCGATGCCTGGGCTTGCATCAACATATATGAATATCTCACCGGTGGCAACTATAACCCCGAAACTTCACCTTATAAAATAGTATTGTCAGATGAAGAATAAATTCAAACGCTCCACAATCCTGCCTCTGGCATTATTAATCTACCTTGCCGTGCTGGCATGGATAGCTCGCGGCCGTTTTTATAATGGCGACTATCTTTACTACTTCGGTGTGATAGGCGGCTCGCTCATCATCATCGGGCTACTCTACATCGTGCTTCGCAAGCGCGACCGTCTGCGTCAGGAGCAGGAGGAAAACCTCTACGGCACCTACCCTGACAATAACGTTTCGACCGACGACGATGACTCAGACGGCAAAACGGCAGAATAATCATCGTGCTTTCAAGTTTTCGATTACTTAACTACCAGAGTCATCTCGCAACGTTTGCAGTCGCATTCTACCTGCAAAGTAAAGCCTTCAGCCCGCAGCAGTAGAGGCTCTGGCAGCTTGCGGGCGTTTACCTCACGCCGACAGGCACCCAGTTCGCGACGCAGGCAGTAACGTGTGGTCATTACCACCCCACCCTTGCGCGGTTGCACTTCCACAGCCGGTTCTATCTGTTTCACACCATGATCGATGTAGAATTGCCGTGACACTTCATTTGACACATTGTCGGCACTGGTCAAGCATGTGGCAAAGCAAGGCACGTCATAGCACTCGGCACGGCGTCTGTCGCGTGTGTAGGCTATGCGCTGGCTACGGTCAAGCCACTCTACTGCTTCTCTGCGCAACTGCGATAGCACCGACGCGGGCACAAAATAGTCACCCACTACTTTAGCACTGCGCAGCTCATAGATGGTATTTCCCAACTTGGACAACTCTGCCAGTTGGCGCTCTGCCTGCGGCAACCGAGCCAATTCCAGTTTACCGACATTGAGAGTGTGAACGATGTGGTTTCCTCGCTCGTCGTCAATGTTTGCAACAATTTTATCATCCACTATCTTCAATGCGATATCGATGGCTACACGCCTTGTGGCCGACGGTTTTGATATTATGTCATTGAATCGCTTGTCAAATGTGCGACAAACCTCAGTACCGGGCTTGACATTAACCTTGTCGTTAAGAATAATGTCATGGCCATGCACTTCATTGACTCTAACGCCCGTATAGTGGCCGTCGGCATCAATGAAACTCAGCCCATCGCCATTAGTTAAAGCCACATCACCGTCAATGCGAATGCGTGAGCCACGCACCTGCTCAACACGTCCGGCAGGCTCCCCCATTGACTTTGGAGTGACCAAGGAAGCCATTCGCGCTGTTGCCGGAGCCGGGTGCCCATCGATAAAGTAGTGCGTGAACGAGCGGTTGAAGCTTCGCTCAAGCCGAGGTTCAAAGGTGTAGTCAGAGTGACCGAACGACGAGCGCGACAGTTCTCCTTCACTTTCATTGATCACCCTGTCGAGTGCCAAGCGGTAAAAGGCCACCACATTCTTTACATAGCCGACGTCCTTCAACCGTCCTTCAATCTTAAACGAGCTCACACCGGCTTCAATCATGGCTTTCAGGCGAGTGCTCTGGTTCATATCGCGCAATGAGAGCAAGTGCTTGCCTTTCAACAGCTTTTTCCCCGATTCGTCCTCTAAGTCATAGGGTAAACGACACAGCTGGGCACACTCGCCACGGTTGGCACTACGACCCTTGAGCACCTGGCTGGCCTGGCACCGGCCACTATAGCACACACACAGGGCACCATGCACAAAGGCTTCTAACGGCACCTTTATTGCATGCCTGATTTCCGAGATTTCGTTAAGCGAAAGTTCACGAGCAAGCACTAACTGTGAAAAGCCCACAGCCTCAAGAAAGCGGGCTTTCTCGGGCGTGCGTATGTCGCACTGAGTGCTGGCATGCAGGGCTATGGGAGGGATATCGAGGCGCAACAGACTCATGTCCTGCACGATGATTGCATCCACGCCACTGTGGTAAAGGTCGGTCACAAGCCTTTCGACCTGACGCAGTTCCTGGTCATACACAATCGTATTGACAGTGGCATATACTTTTGCGCCGAAGTCGTGAGCATAATCGCTCACACGGGCTATGTCGTCAATGCTATTCCCGGCCTGCGCACGAGCGCCAAACCTGCTGGCACCCATATACACAGCATCGGCACCATGGCGGATGGCCTCGATAGCCACAGTCGCATCACGAGCCGGCGCTAACAGCTCTATTTCTCTTCTTTTTTCCATTTCTTTGGCAAAATTAGTGCAAACCGAGTGCAAAACAAAATGAAAGACAAAGTTTTTCATTTTGCTTTGCCGAGGTGAAGCCTAATTTCGAGGCACCGGCCTCAACATTAGTGCAAGGTGAGCGAAAAAGCAAAGTTTACTTTGATTTTTCCGAACCGAAGCCTAATTTCGAGGCGATAGCCTCAACATTAGTGCAAACCGAGTCGGGGTGTGTCATAATTCAAAAA
>DGVT01000042.1 GCA_002395965.1 Porphyromonadaceae bacterium UBA4277 | reverse complement strand
CATTGATAAAATGATAGAACAGATTTGAAAATGAGAGAAATAGCATTGTAATGTGATTATCTGCTAAATATGCGCCCGTTTTGTGATTTCTTTCAGTAAAAATGAGTAACTTTGTACCAAGAACTCTATTATGGACAAATACATCAATACGTCAAAACGGTAAAAAACAGAGAAAATGAACCAATAAATAGTTGGTTAATGAGCTAAATAAGTGCAGTATTAAGCGATTTCAATAGTGCTATGTTACATTTAAATGCAATAGGGAAGGCAAAGCCATTCATCAAGTGGGTTGGAGGAAAAAGTCAACTTCTTCAGCAGCTTGAGAAGCGGCTGCCGCCAGAGTTGTATGAAGAAGAGTTTACTTACATCGAGCCATTCGTGGGCGGCGGTGCCATGTTGTTCTTCATGCTGCAGAAATTCCCTAATCTCAAGCGGGTAGTAATCAATGACATCAATCGAAACTTAACTGATGCATATAAGGTGATAAAGCAAGCACCAGAAGGGCTTATCTATCGTTTAAAACACAAAGAGCAACAATACTTGTCAATTACAACAGAAGAAGGACGAAAAGATTTTTATCTTGATATGCGTCGCCGCTTCAATGAGGATGGGTTAAACAAATTAGACAAGACGGCACTCCTGATTTTTTTAAATCGAACGTGCTTTAACGGTCTCTACCGAGAAAATGCCAGCGGATCCTTCAATGTTCCGTTTGGCCGCTATGCGAACCCAACCATTTGTAATGAGGGGGTAATTAACGCTGATAGTGAGTTGCTTAATAGATATGATGTGCAGATCCTTAATGGCGACTTTAAGGGAACTGTCAAGTATTTGGATGCTTCGGGACTGAATTTCTTCTACTTTGACCCACCATATCGTCCACTTAGTAAAACATCGAGTTTCAACTCATATGTCAAAGAAGAATTCAATGATGGCAGCCAGAGAGAACTCGCAGTCTTCTGTCGAATGCTTAGTAAAAAGGATAATATAAAATGGATGCTAAGTAACTCTGATTGTTCAGCAAAAAATCCGAGTGACACTTTCTTCGAGGACATTTATAGCGGTTTTGATATCCAGCGAGTCTATGCCTCTCGCATGATCAATGCCAATGCGAGCAAGAGGGGCAAATTGACAGAATTACTTATATGCAACTACGATAGTAAAGCTAACGAACATATTATAGAATCACAACTTAAAATTGCATTATAATTATGAGCGCACATACAGAAGCGGAGTTCAAGGCCTTCATGTCGCAACTCTCAGAAACCAACGCCACGCTAAGTTATTGGACGGACTTCCAGAAAGTGAAGACCAACGTGGCCAGCATTGAAATCAAGTTGAATACCCTCAACTACCTGCTTGGCAAGGAAGACCTGTGGGCAGCAGTCACGAATCTTTGGAACAACGACAAGCGGGTGTTCGAAGTGCTGCAAATACTTATCGCCTGCCGCAAACGCGACAAGAAGAAGGTCGTCAATGCCGATGCCCAGTTTGTCCTGCTCGAAAGTTATCTCACAACGCTCGACGGCGTGATGGAGTTTATAGAGGGCACTGGCCTCGCCAAGATTTTCAAGGATAAGAACGTCAAGAACCTCGTGGATTACGTTTTCGGCGTGGAAGTAGGACTCGACTCCAACGCCCGCAAAAACCGCAGCGGCGATGCCATGGAGGACACCGTGGAACTAATCATCAAGGGCAGCGGATTGAAGTACCGGAAGGAAGTCTATTCCAGCGAGTGGCCGGCTATCACCGAAGCCCTCGGCACCGACAAGAAGCGTTTCGACTTCGTTATTGAGGCCAAGGACAAGATCTACCTCGCCGAGGTGAATTTTTACAGCGGTGGTGGCAGCAAGCTCAACGAGACCGCCCGCTCCTTCACCGAGCTTGCCCCGAAAATCAACGCCGTTGATGGCTTCGAGTTCCTGTGGGTCACCGACGGCAAAGGTTGGGAGAGCGCAAAGAACAAATTGCAGGAAGCCTATTATACAATTCCGCGTGTCTATAATCTAACAACCCTGAGGGGCTTCTTAGACAGTATAAAAGAGCGGTGATATTCAAAAGAGTTTGATACGATTACAATGAAAAACAAATAGAATCATTCTATTGATTAAAAGAAACTCTATGTCCGAAATATGGAACAAAAGGCTTTAATTTTCCTACTAAAGCTGGACGTAATTCGTCATGGCAAAGTTTCCAAGAAATGATTGACAGCCTATGATTACCCCCTACTATCGCTCCGCGTCTCGTGACTTTACCCTGCTCAATGGTGATTGCATTGAATTGCTTCCGCAGTTCAATTTCAAGTTCGACATGATATTTGCTGACCCGCCTTATTTCCTGTCGAACGACGGAATCAGTGTACAAGCGGGGAAAATTGTTTCAGTCAACAAGGGTGAATGGGACAGAGGTGGTACGCCGGAGCAGATGAACGACTTCAACAAGCGATGGATTGGTCTGTGCCGCGACAAACTGAAGGAGGACGGCACCATCTGGATTTCGGGTACCTATCATAATATCTTTTCCGTGGCCAACAGCCTCACAGAGTTGGGCTTTAAGATTCTGAATGTTGTGACGTGGGCTAAGACCAACCCTCCGCCCAACATCAGTTGTCGGTACTTCACATACTCAACAGAATTTGTTATCTGGGCGCGGAAAACGGCCAAGAAGCCGCATCACTTCAACTACGAACTGATGAAGCAATTGAACGACAACAAGCAGATGACTGATGTGTGGCGTCTGCCTGCCATTGCCCCGTGGGAGAAATCGTGCGGCAAGCATCCTACGCAAAAGCCACTTGCCCTTCTTGTGCGCATTATCCTTGCCTGCACTGATAAGAATGGCTGGATTCTTGACCCATTCGCTGGCAGTAGCACCACAGGCATTGCAGCCAACCTCGTCGGTCGCCGCTACCTCGGCATTGAAAAGGAAACGGAATTTGTTGAAATGAGCAGCAAGCGACGTGAAGAAATTAACGACTTCGGAATCTATGCTGATTACCGCTCCAGGATAAAGGATATTAACAAATTAGAGATATTGGAACCATCCTTTTTTGTTTGTGAAGATGTGCCCATTAGTGATCTTCCATTTTAAGTAGGAATTACCCTGAAGTAGACAAGCAGTATTGTCCGATGTAATCTATAAGCAAGTGTGATGATGAAAGGGTGCTTGGCAGGGGATTTATTTGTGCGAATACCGTAATGATGGCGGTCCCCGCCGAATCACAATCACTATAATTGGAGAATAAGGAGATGAATTTTTTGGAACTCACACAGCACCGCCACAGTTGCCGGGCCTATAGCGCCCAACCTGTGGAACAAGCGAAAATGGACTATGTGATGGAATGTGTGCGGCTGGCACCCTCGGCGGTCAACAAGCAACCGTGGCGATTTGTCATCGTGGATGATGAGAGTGGCCGGCAGGCGTTGCAGCGCTGCTACAATCGCGAGTGGTTCACCACGGCGCCGCTCTATGTGCTGGCAGTGGCCCGGCACGACCAGGAGTGGGTGCGTGCCGACGGCAAGGCGCATGGCAACATCGATGTGGCCATCGCCGTGGAGCACTTGTGCCTGGCGGCTGCCGAACAAGGGCTGGGCACCTGCTGGGTGTGTAATTTCGATGCTGCCATGTGCCGCGAGTTGTTTCGTTTGCCGGCCACCGATGAACCCGTGGCCATTGTGCCCATCGGCTATCC
>DGVT01000051.1 GCA_002395965.1 Porphyromonadaceae bacterium UBA4277 | reverse complement strand
ATCATCAACACCCACGACATGAACTCGGTGATGGGAATTGGCGAGAATATCGTGTTTATCAACAAGGGGCATGTGGGATGGATTGGCAACAAAGATGAGATCTACGACGTAGATAACGACGACCTCAACAACTTCGTCTATGCCACCGACCTGTTTCGCGACGTGCGCAAGTATCGCCGCGAGCATGGCTACAAGCCCACGACACCAAGTCGCAAGTAGCACCGGCCGGGCACGACTCGCTTGTCGCGCCCGCCGGCTCATGCAGTTCTATTGCTTGAAGGCGTTCCAGCCCTGAGCGCGGATTTCGATCTCGGCATCGTCGCGCGTAATCATGTATGCACCCAGGTCAGGCTTGGTAATGTGTCCTATCAGGTGAGCCGTCTTCATCTGAGCCACCTTCTCATGGTCGGTGAGCGGAACGGTAAAGAGCAGCTCATAATCCTCGCCACCATTCATCGCGGCAGTCACGAGGTTCATGTTCAGTTCCTCGGCCATGCTTGCCGTCTGGTAGTCGATGGGTATGCGGTCTTCATACACCCGGCACCCCACACCGCTGGCCTTGCAGATGTGCAGCAGCTCGCTCGACAAGCCATCGCTCACGTCCATCATGGCCGTGGGGCGGATGCCTAACGAGCGCAACTCGTCGAGCACGTCAACGCGTGCCTCGGGCTTGAGCTGGCGCTGGAGCAGATATTCCCGCCCGGCAAAGTCGGGTTCAAAGTCGCTGATGCCGGCCGAGGCCACACGTTCCCTCTCCAGCAGTTGCAATCCCATGTAGGCGGCACCCAGGTCGCCACTGACGCATATCAGGTCGGTATCGCGCGCTCCGCTGCGGTAAACGATGTCGTCCTTTTTGGCCTCGCCCATGCAAGTGATGCTTATTATCAGTCCGGTGACCGAGGCACTGGTGTCGCCACCCACTAAATCCACGCCATAATCCACACATGCCATGCGTATTCCGGCATAAAGCTGCTCGATGTGCTCGAGTGTGAACCGCTTGCTGATGCCTAACGACACGGTGATTTGCCGCGGTGTGCCATTCATGGCCACCACATCGCTCAGGTTCACCACCACGGCTTTATAGCCCAGGTGCGTGAGTGGCACATAGGTCAAGTCGAAGTGGATGCCTTCGAGCAGCAGGTCGGTGGTGACCAGCGAGCACAACTCGCCACCGGTGCCGATTACCGCACAATCATCGCCCACGCCCAGCAGTGTGCTGGCATTTTTAGGCTCAAATCCTTTAGTGAGACGCTCGATAAGGCCAAACTCGCCCAGTGTGGAAATTTCTGTTTCTTGCATCAGTTGTATTCGGGATTAGAGTTCTTCGAATTGGTTGATAAGCTCCTTCATGATAAACGACATGATGGGCTGCGCCTTGGCGGCAGCTTCCTGCACCTCCTCGTGCGACACGTCGGGAGCGATGCCTTCACCGCCCAGGTCGGTAATCACGCTCATGCCGAACACCTCCATGCCGCCATGCACGGCCACAATCACCTCGGGGATGGTGCTCATGCCCACGGCATCGCCGCCTATGCGGTAGAAGAAGCGATATTCGGCCGGAGTCTCAAAGGTAGGGCCTTGGGTGCCCACATACACGCCCTCCATCAGGCGGATGTCGTTGGCCCGGGCTATCTCGCGGGCTTTGTCTATCAGCCTACGGCTGTACGCCTCGTTCATGGCGGGGAAGCGCTCGCCCAGCTCGTTGTAGTTCTTGCCACGCAAGGGATGCTCGGGGAAGAGGTTGATGTGATCGGTAATAATCATCAGGTCGCCCACGCGGAAGTCGGGGTTCATGCCACCGGCCGCGTTGCTCACAAAGAGCGTCTTCACTCCCAGCTCACGCATCACGCGCACAGGGAACGTGCTCTCCTTCATCGAGTAGCCCTCGTAGTAGTGGAAACGACCTTGCATGGCCATGACATACTTGTTGCCAAGGGTACCGAAGATGAGCTGGCCCTTGTGACCCTCAACGGTCGAGACCGGGAAATTGGGAATTTCCTCATAGGGGATTGCCGTTTCGATGCTGATGTGATTCACCAGATCGCCCAGGCCCGTGCCCAAGATGATGGCTGTGCGGGGAGTGCGGCCCACACGACTGCTGATATACTCGGCTGTTTGCTTGATTTTCTCAAGCCAGTTGATTTCATTTTCCATAGTTATAATATATTATGATGATATGTTTTTAACGTGTTTTGAGGTCGATTCTATAAATCATGAGCCATGCTGCAAGTGTTCTCACCGTGCATCGGCACTTGAGAAGGTGAGCGCCCCACCCTGCCGGCTCACATGCCTATTATTCTTCCACCTTCCTGACGATGTCGGTGACGAAGTCGCGCCCCTCATAGTCGAGAAATCCCACCTTTATTGGGATGTAGAAGATGATGTCGCGCATGGTGGGAGGATAGTAGGGATTGTTGAGTATTCTCACCGAGTCTTTTTCGGTGGTTACGATAAATTTTCTCTCTCCTTCCAGGTTATCAAACTCCGAGAAGATGAAGTCGAAATCCTTGCGGGTAAAGTAGTGATGGTCGTCATAGTGAATGACCCTCACCTGGGCCTTGAACTGCCTGAGATAGCGCACCAGCGGCTTGGCATTGGCAATGCCGGTGACACACAGTATGGTGTCGGCCGCTGTGAGCCACGCCAGCGACGAGAGTTGCGGGCGCGGCACGGGGAACACCGGCATGGGGTCGGCATAGAGGATGCGCGAGAAATAAAGGCCGGTTGAGGGAAACAGGTCAAGGTTCTCCTTAAACATGCGTATGTTCACCGGCGATATGTCGGACGGGCATTTGGTCACCACCACCATGTCGCTTTGCAACAACCGGTGCTTGGGCTCGCGCAGTGTGCCCAACGGCATCAACTCGTCTTCAAAGGGTGGCCGGTTGAAATCCACAAGCACGATGTTCACCTTGGGCTTTATGTAGCGGTGCTGGAATGCATCGTCAAGCACAAAGAGGTTGATATTGGGGTTGATGCGCATCATCTCGCGAATGCCGGTACGGCGGCTTTCGCACACGGCAAGTGTGATGAGCCCGTTAAACTTGTGGAAAATCTGGTAAGGCTCATCGCCTATGTCGCGGGGCGAGAGCGAGTCGGTGGCAAGGATAAAGCCGCGTGTGTTGCGCTTGTAGCCGCGGCTCAGCACCCCTATGTTGTAGCGCCGGCACAACGACTCGATGATGTGCTCCACATGAGGTGTCTTGCCGGTGCCGCCCACGGTGATATTGCCCACCGACACGATGGGCACGTCAAACGCTTGAGCCTTCAAGATATTGTGGTCAAAGGCAAAGTTGCGAAGCCACACCCCAGCCCCATAAAGCCACGAGAATGGCGTCAGGATGGCCGTGAGAATAGCCTTGCGCTGCTGCTTGTTCAATATCTTTGTAAAGTCAATCACGGTAAATCACGCGGTACATTTTGTTCAGGCTTTATCACTAAGCCTCCCAGAACCTGCTACTTATTACTTATTACTTCCTACTTAACCCTTTATTACTAAACAACAAAGCGTCAGTCGGTCAAGATGGTGGTTTCCATCAGGCACAAGACGTGGCTGCGGCCCAAGATGGCGGTGAGCTGCTTGTGATAGTCATAGAGCACGCCCATGTCCTTCTTTAGCTTAGCCTCATATTGCATGTTCATATATTCGCTGAGCATATCGCGCCAGCTGGGCTCCAATGCCGGGTAGTTCTGGCACTTGTATTTGCCGTCCTTGAGTCCGGCCTTTTTGGCTGCCCACTTCACGGCGGCGTCCAAGCTGCCTATCTCGTCAACCAGTCCGCGTTGCAGTGCCGACACACCGTCCCACACGCGCCCTTCGGCTATGTGCTTGATACTGTCTTGTGTCACATGGCGGCCATCGGCACAGCGCTTGGTAAAGAGCTCGTAGCCACGGTTCACCATGTTCTGCAAGGCGGCAAGCTGCACGGGGGTGAGCTCCTTGCCCATCACACCCATGTCGGCATTCTCGTTGGTCTTCACGACTTCAACGTTGACGCCGAGCTTGTTCTTTATCACGCCTTCGTAGGCAGGAATCATACCGAAGATGCCTATAGAGCCGGTGATTGTGGTGCGCTCGGCAAAGATGCGGTCGGCACCGCTCGAAATGTAGTAGCCGCCCGAGGCTGCATAGTCGCTCATCGACACCACGAAGGGCTTGCCCGATTTCTTGAATTCATCGAGAGCCTTCCACATCTGCTCGCTACCGAAGGCACTACCGCCAGGCGAGTTGACGCGCAGCACAAGGGCTTTCACATCGTCATCCTTCTGCAACTCTCTGATTTCACGGCTCATGCTCTCGGTGTCGATACCCGTTCCGTCGCTCATCACGCCGCCCGAGCCGTCGATCTCGCCGCAGGCATAGAGGATGGCCACCTTGTCGCCACTCACCTCGGCTTCCACGTTGGGAACCAATTCCTCGGGGGTGACAAAGTTCAGGTCGTCATCGTCGTCAACCTTGGTGAGCATCTTGAGCGCCTTTTCCATTTCGTGTTTATATATCACCCTATCAACAAGATGGAGCAGTTTGAGGCTGTCGGCAGGCATGGTGAGTATCATGCCGTCGGCAAGGCTGTTGAGCTGGTCGCGCGTCATCTTGCGGTCGGCCGAGATGCTGTCGAGCATCGTCTTCCAGATGCTACCCATATACACCTCCTGCTGCAGGCGGTTGGCATCGCTCATGTTTTCGAGCATATAGGGCTCAACGGCACTCTTGAATGTGCCCACCCTGATGATTTGCATCTTCACGCCCACGTTGTCGAGCAGTTTCTTGAAATAGGGGGTGGCCGATGCCATTCCGTGAAGCTCGATTGCACCCTCGGGGTTGATGAAGATGCTGTCGGCCACGCTGGCAATGTAGTAGTCGCCTTGCGAGAAGCCTTCGTAGCCATAGGCATAAATCCACTTCCCGCTTTGCTTGAATTGTTTCAGGGCCTTTCTGAGCTGCTCGCGGGTGGCGGGTGCGGCCAGTGAGCCGTTGCACTTCAGGTAGATACCCTTAATATTCTTGTTTTCCTTGGCTTTCTCGATGGCAGCCACAAGCACATTCAGTGCCATGCCACGCTCAATGCTGCTTCCGCTCATCAAGTCCATGGGGCTGAGGGCTGGCGCCACAGCGCGCTCATTGATCTCTCCCGACAGTTCGATGTGCAGTATGGAATTATCGCTTACAGGAGCCGATATACTGCTCATCTTTCCGCCCAAACTCATCATGGCTATGCTCATGATTATTGACGAGATAACAAACACCGTCAGCGCAAGGAACACACCGACGAACGAACCACACACGACGAGTAAAAATTTCTTCATCATAAGGCGTTATGTGCTTAAATAGTTAATTTTCAAATTATTATTGACGCAACTGTGGAAGACGAGCTTCGCTATAGCATCACCAACCTACAAAGTTATAGAAAAAAAAGCAATTAATCACTTTTCGCCCGACAATATTTTTTTTGAAATTTCAGGAAATAGGAAAATGTAGAGTCAACAAGCAAACTTAATTCATCATTAAGAAAGCGCCACCCCCCTTAACCCTTCACACTTACCAACTTATTTATGCCCTTTAGTCTAAAATTCTGTGTAACAGGTGTGAGGATGTCGCCGTGCACGCTGTCAGCTTCACACTTCATTGCTTAGTTGCTTCGAGCCGTGAGCCAGCCATTTTCGTGCTATCACTATCACTGCTATCGTGAGAGCGGCACTGCCTAAGGCCAGCCAAGGCACGGCACCGTCGGCCGGAACACCTATGGCATCTACCTCGTCGGCCGTGATGATGCCACGCATGTCGAGCCATGAGGCCACCACCACAATGCTGTTGTTGAGTGCGTGGGCAATGATGGGCACCCACAGCGAGCGCGTCCACCACAGCAGGTAGCCAAACCAGGCTCCTAACAGCACACGGGGCACAAAGCCGTAGAACTGCATGTGGAAGACGCTGAAAACCACTGCCACGATCCAGATGGCAAAATGCGCACGCCTGTAATCGGGCGTAATCATCTTGAGCATGGCGCCTCGGAAAAACATTTCCTCACTAATACCCGCCATGAAGGCCACCACAAAGAGATTGAGCAGCAGCGAACCCACACTGCCACCCGTGAGCATGCCCCGAGTGACGGCCTGGGCAGTGTTCTCCATCGAACGCAATATGGCTTCTACATCGGCCAACGACTCGGGCAGATTTATGCCCTCGTTCCACTTGACCAACCAGTTCATGGCCGGCAGAGAGACAAGGCACATCAGCACACACACAACTATACCTTTCCACGACGGGGCCGCAGTCAGCCCCATGACGCTAAAAGGCCTGAAGAAACATATGGCCATGGCAGCCACCGCCGGCACGATGAAGGCCAGCACGTCTTGCAGCACGATGCTTGGGTACATGTCGGCAATGTGATCAATCTTGAAGCCGGTCACGAGCAGCATCAAGCTGCATGCAATGAGGCCGCACATGGCTATGGCCAGCAGGATGATAACCCTCATGGGGGCCGAGACATGGTTGCGCGGCATTGGAGTTTCAGTAATATTTTCCATAATACTATGATATTTTTTGCAAAAGTACAGATTAATATCTAATTTTGGAAAAAATTACAACTAACACATTGAGATTATGAACAAAATTTTTATAATGCTCGTGATGCTTGTGGCTGGTACGCTTTGTGTTAATGCCCAAGATTATGATGATTTATATTCGTCGCCGGGCAACGAGGCTAAAAGCCAGGCTGCCACCCCAAGCAGGCAGTCGAAGGCCGATGAGAGCCAGGCACTGGAGTTCAGCGACTCGGTGGCCCACTTGCGAGCTCTGAGGGGCATCAAGAAAGGGTACTGGGTGCTCCTGGCCGACCGCGTGAGCGTGGGCAATGTGGCCAACACCGTCTTTAACCTTAACAGCAATGCCAACTTCATCCTCGTTCAGGGCAGCAAAGGCATGGTGCAGGTGGCATTCAATAACGGCGAGCCCGGGCTGAACGGACTGGGAGGAGTCACACTCGAGGGAAAAGTGGGAAAAGTGGAGTGCAGCACCGACAAAGACGGAAGCACCTACTGCTCATTCCTGATTACCGGCAACGAGATTAACGCACACGTTTACATCAGCATCTCGCCCAATTCCAACAGAGCACAGGCCGATGTGGACATGATTTTCTCATCGGGACGACTGAACATTTACGGCACAATCGTGCCTTATAACCAAGCACGGCACTAATCCTATTAAGGCGTAAACCATAAGTGAAAGGTGGCAGTGCTACAGCGTGGCAAGCCACTCGCGTGGAGTCATGCCGGTGACCACCTTGAAAGTGCGGAAGAAAGAGGTGTCGTTGGAAAACCCGGCCTCGAGAGCCACCATCGATATTTTCATGTCGGGGCGTGTGCTGAGCAACTGCTTGGCATAGGCAATGCGATACTCATTCACCAGTTGCGTGAACGAGCATCCCCGCTGCACCTTTATGCACTCCGAAAGGTAGCGGCTACTCACCCCGAGCGAGTCGGCCACATCGGCCACCTTTAGTTCGTGGTGCAGATAGGGCCGCTCGGTCTCCATGACCGTGATGATGCGCTCCATCAGGTCGGCGTCGGTAGGCTCATCGCCGGCTATGGCGGCTGTTTCGGTCACCACGACGTCCTTACTGCCGCGACGACGCCACAGCCACCACGCCCCACCAAGCAGCAGAGCGGCAATCGCTCCTGCCACGAGCCACAGCCACCAGGGCATGCCAGTGTGTGAGGCACAGCCTGCATGAGGGCCTGTGTGCAGCTTGAACACCGCAGCCGTGGGGTAGAAATTGGAGTCGAAAATGCCCCCGGCCAACACCAGGTCGCCATCGGCAGTGAGCACAGGCCTGTCAAGGGCTATCTTGAGCGATGGGTCGGTATAATATAAGGTGAGTGCTGCCGTGGGAAGTGCGTAGTTGATGTCAAGGACAAATATCCGCCCATTAGCATTATAACCCAACAGATAGGCGTGCCTGATATCGCGGTTAATTAGAGTTGAAGAGCAGAAGTTGATCTTCTCTCCATCATGCACCGTGGGCACGGGATGATCGGTGGGCAGGAGCGAAAACTCTCCGTTATGCACCCGCACTATGGCCACTTGCCCGCGGTCGTTTTGCATACCTAACAGATAGGTGTAATCGCCCTTGCTTGCATCGCCAATTAAAGAGCTGCCTTCCCACCAGTACGACATTAGGTGCCACTGGCTGAGCAGCGGCACAGCGACGGGGTCGCCTTTGAGCCGATCGACGATGGCGGCACTGTCGGCATATTCTTTTCCCCAGGCATTCCAGTAGCCCAGCACCATGGCATCGTCGGGGGCGGTGAGTAATATGGCGGGCTTGGCACGCGACGTGGACACGGGCTTTATCGAGTCGAAAGCCGGCTTGCCGTCGTAACGCTCTATCATGTCGCTGCGATACCAGTTGCCGGCTATCAGCACGCTGCCATCGCCCATGAGGGCCGACGACGAGAGTGCTCGCTTGCGCCACAGGCACCCGAAGCCCTCGAAGGTGTGAGTGCCTGGGTCGTAAAGCTCGGCAGGGAAAGTCTGCCCTATGCCTAATGGCTTCTCCAAACCGCCAAATATCATCACTTTGCCGGACGACAGGCGTATTGCAGTACCACTGTCGTGGTCATACGCCATGTCCACCTGATGCCACTTTTCGCCGTCGAAATACTCGGCCGTGGCCGTGGGCTTGAAGCCGGTGGTGTGACCACCCATCACCACTATCTCGTCATCTATGTAGAATGTGCAGTGGCCGGCTCGAGGCATAGTCATGTCGGGTAATCGCTCCACCTCAATCTTCTTCACCGGACAGCCTGCCTGCACTGCCACAGCAGTCATGCAGCTGCACAATATAGCAATCAATGTGTGTTTCATGTCACAAAGATAAATCACAATAGCCAATCGGCAAAGTAAAAAAAATAGAATTGTCTAAACATCTATCAAAAACGATAGTACCATAACGATACGGCCTAATGAAGCACCGTCGCCGCGACTCCGATTGAAATGCGGAAATCACGGCGACGGTGAGTGTTGTCTAATCTCCAATCGCAGTTAGCGCACGCGGCCCTGATAGCTGCCGTCGCGGGTATCGACCTCGATGATCTCGCCCTCGTTGACAAACAGTGGCACACGCACTGTGGCACCGGTCTCGACGGTGGCGGGCTTGAGCGAGTTGGTGGCAGTGTCACCCTTCACGCCGGGCTCGGTGTAAGTGATCTTGAGCTGGGTCTTGACGGGCATCTCGGCAAACAGCACAGTCTCGGTCGAAGCATCGCTCACCACCTCCACGATGTCGCTCTCCTTCATGTAGTCGGCACCGGTAATCAGCTCTTTGCTGATGGGGATCTGCTCGTAGGTCTCCTGGTTCATGAAGATGGCATCCTGGCCGTCCATATACAGGAACTGATAGGGGCGGCGCTCCACACGCACGTCCTCGAGCTTCTCACCGATGTTGAAACGGCGCTCCAGCACGCGGCCATCAACCACGTTTTTGAGCTTGGTGCGCATGAATGTGTTACCCTTGCCGGGCTTCACATGCAGGAATTCGATACAGAAGTAGAGGTCACCGTCCATGCGGATGCAGGTTCCATTCTTAATGTCTTGAGCGTTAATCATAAAATAAAAATAATGATATAGTTAATAAAAAATTTTTTCTGGCAAAATGTGAACTTGCCTGAGGCTCAGCCACCATTGCAAAGCTGCACATCCATCTCGCATCATGGCGCATGACACACTAATAGTGAACCAATTCCCAACCCGGGGCGCGCCATTTAGCGGCTACAAAATTACTGCAAATGAGCCATACTGCAAAAAAAACTTTTATTTTTCTCAACTTGCTTGTGTATTTTCAATAAAGTTTGTAATTTTGCACGCGTTTTTCGAATGTGGGTTTCCATAGTCGAAAATTTTTATCGCAATTTACAAACACATAAATATATTTATAATAATGAAACGTACATTTCAACCATCGAACATCAAGAAGGCTCACAAGCACGGTTTCCGTGCTCGCATGAAGACTAAGGACGGCCGCAAGGTTTTGGCTCGCCGCCGCGCCAAGGGTCGTTACAGCCTCACCGTTAGCGACACTGTTTACAAGTAATCACTGCTAACGAGCAGCGCCTGCACAGCTGGCAGACGCATCGACATAGCCGTTATTCTCTCGCCGAGCGAGGAATAACGGCATTTGTTGTCTTAACGGTCATCCCGATACTACGGTGCTCGCTACATCGCACAAGAATAGTCCTCGACGTTACGCCGAAAGGCGTAAGATTTCTTTAACCCCACTTTACAGGAGCGCCAGCTCCCTAAGTGGGGATGTAGCACCGAAACACGTGGTCATACGTCGATAGATGTATGACTATAAGTATTATGGTTATCTTGTCATGCCGCACATATCATCAAAGCCGATTGCGCGGTGAAGAGTTTCCTGGTTCTTTATATATCGGCTTTTCTGTACTACATCTATCGACGTAGGAGCCCACACGATTCCACCAGTCCCCACTTAGGGAGCTGGCGCTCCCGTAAAGTGGGGTTAAAGAACTATTTTCGTCTTTCGACGAAAAACCGGCTTACTCGTTTATTAAAATATTATTGGTGAAATCGGCGCGAGGTGACATGTTTCTTTTAACACTTCTGTTTGTCGCTATTTGCGCTATTTTGACTAAATTTGTAGCCGTAAAACAAAAATCATAAGCCATGCTCCAGACACTTATAGTCCTGTTTGTTATTGCCATAGCGCTTGTCTATTGCCTGTGGCACTTCACAAAGATAGTGCGCGGCCGCGGCGACTGCGGCTGCGGCAAGGGTGCTCACTGCAAGAACCGCCACCACCCTCACCCCGATGCATAGCCTGCGGTGTCATAACCCGCAATTAACATCACGTGCAACGGCCGCCGTTAAGGGCCGGGCCACAAAATCACAGCAGGCCGGAGGCAAAACCTCCGGCCTGCTATTCAATTATTGTCACGACCGATTAGTCGCTGCACTTGGCACCGATGAACTCGCGGTTGAGACGTGCGATGTTGCTCAGCTTGATGTTCTTGGGGCACTCGGCAGCACATGCACCGGTATTGGTGCAGTTGCCGAAGCCCAGTTCGTCCATCTTGCCCAGCATAGCCTTCACGCGCTTCTTGGCCTCGGCGCGTCCCTGGGGCAGCAGTGCAAACTGGCTCACCTTGGCACTGACGAAGAGCATTGCCGAGCCATTTTTGCAGGCAGCCACGCAGGCACCGCAACCGATGCACGAAGCGCAGTCCATGGCCTCGTCGGCGTCCTCCTTGGGTATGAGGATGGCATTGGCGTCCTGAGCCTGACCGGTGCGGATGGTGGTGTAGCCGCCAGCCTGCATGATCTTGTCGAAGGCACCACGGTCCACCATGCAGTCCTTGATGACGGGGAAGCCGGCCGAGCGCCAGGGCTCTACGGTGATGACGTCGCCGTCCTTGAAGCGGCGCATGTAGAGCTGG
>DGVT01000013.1:57453-59811 GCA_002395965.1 Porphyromonadaceae bacterium UBA4277 | reverse complement strand
TTTTTTAATGAACGACTCATAGTTTACAGTTTAATCAAATTACTTCTTTCTTCTTTCAATGATGTACTTCGAAGATTGCTTCTTCGGTGCACGGGTCTTCAAGCCCTTAGCATAGAGACCATTGCGCGAACGGGGATGTCCACCGCTCTGACGGCCTTCACCACCACCCATGGGGTGATCTACAGGGTTCATAACCACACCACGGTTGTGAGGACGGCGGCCGAGCCAGCGGCTACGACCTGCCTTGCCACTCTGCTCAAGCGCGTGGTCGCTGTTACCCACCACGCCGATGGTTGCACGGCAAGCAGCGAGTATCTTGCGGGTCTCACCCGAAGGTAATTTGATAATTGCGTAGGTTCCCTCACGGGAAGTGAGCTGGGCAAACGTGCCGGCACTGCGGGCCAGAGCTGCACCCTGTCCAGGACGCAATTCGATGTTGTGAATTAAAGTACCAACAGGTATGTTACTCAGTGGAAGCGCGTTTCCCAGTTCAGGGGCTACGTTCTCACCGCTTAACAGCGTTGCGCCGACCTCCAGGCCGTTGGGAGCAACGATGTAAGCCTTATAACCATCCACGTAGTAAAGCAGGGCGATGCGAGCCGAGCGGTTGGGATCGTACTCGATCGACTTTACACGTGCAGGTACACCGTCATGATTTCTCTTGAAATCGATGAAGCGATATTTGCGGCGATGGCCGCCACCGCGGTAGCGCATGGTCAGGTGACCCTCGTTGTTGCGACCGCCAGTGCTACGCTTACCGACTGTAAGAGACTTTTCTGGTACGCGAGCAGTGATTTCCTCAAAGGTACCAATAATCTTGTGTCTTTGCCCCGGTGTTGTGGGCTTCAATTTTCTTACTGCCATTGTTATTTATTAAAGATTGCTATAGAAATCAATTTTTTCGCCTTCGGCTACAGTCACGACAGCCTTCTTGAAAGCAGCCACCTTGCCGCGGATGATGCCCGACTTGGTGTAGCGCTGCTTCTTCTTGCCATCAAAGTTCATCGTGCTCACGCCCACGACCTTCACGCCATAGAGCTTCTCAACGGCGTCCTTGATCTGGTGCTTGTTTACGTCGGGAGAAACACGGAACGAATAACGGTTGTTAGCCTCGCTGATAGCGGTGGCTTTCTCGGTTACGATGGGTGTTATTTGTATCATTTCTCTATTCCTCCTTTTACTTTAAATTATTAAGCACGTCAACGCTGCTCACGGTAACAACCATCATCTTGTTATCAAGAACTCGATAAGTGTTGATATCGCTTGCAGTCATCACATAAGTGTTCGGCAAATTGCGAGCCGACAAAATTACATTATTATCCGGACTTGATAAAACCAAAAGTATCTTTTGGCCTTCAATTTTAAGATTTTTAGTAATATTTACGAAATCTTTGGTCTTGGGAGCATCAAACGTGAAGTCTTCCACTACCATGATCTGGCCATTCTGAGCCTTGAACGTGAGAGCCGAGCGGCGGGCAAGCGCCTTCATCTTCTTGTTCAGCTTGAAGCTATAGTTGCGAGGACGCGGACCGAACACGCGACCACCACCGTTGAACAGCGGCGAGTTGATGTCGCCATGACGAGCACCGCCGCCACCCTTCTGGCGACCGAGCTTCTTGGTCGAACCCGAAACCTCACTTCTTTCTTTGGCCTTGTGAGTACCCTGGCGATGGTTAGCCATGTACTGCTTCACATCGAGATACACCATGTGTTCGCTTGGCTCGGCGATGGCGAAAATCTCGTCGTTGAGGTCAACGGTCTTACCGGTGTCCTCGCCCTTGATGTTATATACTGCGAGTTTCATTATTTCTCAATTAAAACGATTGAACCTTTGCTGCCGGGCACCGAACCCTTCACCACGAGAAGATTGTTCTCCGGCAATACTTTAATCACTTGAAGATTTTGGATGGTGCAGCGCTTGTTGCCCATCTGTCCGGCCATGCGCATGCCCTTGAACACCTTAGCGGGATAAGAGCAGGCACCGATTGAACCGGGAGCACGCATGCGGTCGTCCTGACCATGAGTGCGCTGGCCAACGCCACCGAAACCATGACGCTTCACGACGCCCTGGAAGCCTTTACCCTTGCTGCGGCCCACGACATCGACAAAGTCGTTCTCGGCAAACAGCTCGACGGTGATTGTCTCACCGGCTTTGTGCTCTTCTTCAAAACTCTTGAACTCGGCCAAGTATCTTTGTGGCTTCACTCCGGCTTTCTTGAAGTGACCGGCCTCGGGCTTAGTAGTGTGCTTGTCCTTCTTCTCCTGGAAGCCCAGCTGCAAAGCCTCATAACCATCGCGGTCAACAGTCTTAACTTGAGTGACAACACAAGGACCTGCTTCGATAACAGTGCACGGCAC
>DGVT01000013.1:26809-57344 GCA_002395965.1 Porphyromonadaceae bacterium UBA4277 | reverse complement strand
AATTAATCCTGGCATTTCTCTTTACAATTAATGTTTTGTTAATTACTTTGATAATTTCTCGTTGTTGTGAATCTTTCCTGTTTTGTTATGCAAGCGGTACTACACCTTGATTTCTACCTCAACGCCGCTGGGCAACTCGAGCTTCATCAGAGCGTCAACAGTCTTGGCCGTTGAGCTATAGATGTCGATCAAGCGCTTGTAGGACGAGAGCTGGAACTGCTCGCGAGACTTCTTGTTAACAAAAGTGGAACGGTTCACTGTGAAGATGCGCTTGTGCGTGGGCAGGGGGATGGGACCGCTCACCACTGCACCGGTCGACTTCACGGTTCTCACGATCTTCTCGGCCGACTTATCGACGAGGTTATGGTCGTAAGATTTCAGTTTAATTCTAATTTTTTGGCTCATATTTGTTTTAATGTAAGATATTATTTCAATAAATCCACGCGTCCCTGGCACTCGGTGAGCACCTTCTCGGCGATGGCCTTCGACACCTCGGTGTAGTGCGAGAAACTCATTGTGCTCGTGGCACGTCCCGATGTGATGGTGCGCAGGGCCGTCACATAGCCGAACATTTCGGCCAGCGGAGCCACCGCCTTCACGATGCGGGCACCGCTACGACTGGTCTCCATGCCCTCGACTTGACCGCGACGCTTGTTCAGGTCGCCTATCACGTCGCCCATGTTCTCCTCGGGAGTCACCACTTCAACCTTCATGATGGGCTCAAGCAGCACTGGCTTTGCCTTGACACAGGCACTGCGGAAGGCCTGCATGGCACAAAGCTCAAACGAGATTTGGTCGCTATCGACGGGATGATAAGAGCCATCGATCAGGGTCACCTTGAGTTGCTCAACCGGGAACCCGGCAAGCACACCGCTGCGCATAGCATTCTTGAAGCCTTTCTCAATCGAGGGAATAAACTCCTTGGGGATGTCGCCGCCTTTCACCTCATCGATAAACTGCAGCGAGCCCTCGAAGTCGGGATCCACCGGTTCGACGCGAACGATGATATCGGCAAACTTGCCACGGCCGCCGGTCTGCTTCTTGAACACCTCACGCAGCTCCACTGCCTGGCTGATGCTCTCTTTATAGGTGACCTGTGGACGACCCTGGTTACATTCCACCTTGAATTCACGACGCAGACGGTCGATGATAATGTCGAGATGAAGCTCGCCCATACCGCGAATGATGGTCTGGCCGGTCTCTTCGTTGGTCTCGACTTGGAATGTCGGGTCTTCTTCAGCAAGTTTCTGCAGCCCCACGCCCAAGCGGTCGAGGTCGTGCTGAGTCTTAGGTTCGACGGCGATACCGATCACCGGGTCGGGGAAATCCATGGCTTCAAGCACGATGGGACTTGCCTCGGCACACAGAGTGTCGCCGGTGCGCACATCCTTGAATCCCACTCCGGCACCGATGTCACCGCACCCGATCACCTCCATGGGGTTCTGATGGTTGCTGTGCATCTGGAACAGGCGCGAGATGCGCTCTTTCTTGCCCGAGCGGCTGTTATACACATAGGTGCCGGCCTGTATCTGGCCGGAATAGACGCGGAAGAACACCAGTCGGCCCACATAGGGGTCGGTGGCGATTTTGAAAACGAGAGCGCACATTGGCTCGTTGCTGTCGGGCTTGCGACGCACCGTCTTTTCGGGGTCGTTGACGTCGTGACCGATCACCTCGGCCGCATCGAGCGGGCTGGGCAGATAGGCACACACGGCATCGAGCAACGGCTGCACGCCTTTATTCTTGAAAGAACTGCCGCACAACATGGGCACTATGTGCATCTCGAGGGTGGCCTTGCGCAGTGCGCGCTTGATCTCGTCCTCGGTAATAGTGCTCGGGTCGTCGAAATACTTTGCCATCAGGTCGTCGTCAAACTCGGCAACCATTTCCAGCATCTTGTCGCGGTATTCTTGGGCCTCATCAAGCATTTCGGCGGGAATCTCGTCGGCTTCATACTCGGCTCCCATTGTCTCGTCGTGCCAGTAGAGGGCCTTCATGGTGATCAGGTCGATCACGCCGGCAAAGGTGTCCTCGGCACCGATGGGCAGCTGCACGGGGCAGGGGTTGGCACCCAGAATGTCGTGAATCTGGCGAGCCACCTCCAGGTAGTTGGCACCCGAGCGGTCCATCTTGTTGACATAGGCAATGCGCGGGACATTGTATTTGTCGGCCTGGCGCCACACAGTCTCACTCTGCGGCTCCACACCACCCACTGCGCAGAACGTTGCAATAGCACCGTCGAGCACACGCAGCGAGCGCTCCACCTCCACGGTGAAATCGACGTGTCCCGGAGTATCTATAAGATTAATCTTGTACTTCTGTCCGCCATAGTTCCAGAACGCAGTAGTAGCGGCCGAGGTGATAGTGATGCCTCGTTCCTGCTCCTGCTCCATCCAGTCCATTGTGGCGGCGCCATCGTGCACCTCACCAATCTTGTGAGTGAGGCCGGTGTAATACAAGATACGCTCTGAAGTCGTCGTTTTCCCGGCATCGATGTGCGCCATGATGCCTAAGTTGCGAGTGTATTTCAGATTTTGGTCAGTTCCCATTGTTCTCTTACTTCTTCCCTACAGATTATATTATTAGAAACGGAAGTGAGCGAATGCGCGGTTAGCCTCGGCCATGCGGTGCATGTCCTCTTTACGCTTGAATGCGCCACCCTGCTCGTTGTAAGCATCCATAATCTCGGCAGCCAGCTTGTCGGCCATAGTCTTGCCACCACGCTTGCGCGCAAAAATGATGAGGTTCTTCATCGAGATAGCCTCCTTGCGGTCGGGACGAATCTCTGTAGGCACCTGGAAGGTAGCACCACCCACACGACGCGACTTAACCTCAACTTGAGGAGTAACTTTCTCAAGAGCCTCTTTCCAGATTTCGAGAGGAGCTTTCTCTTCACTTGCCATCTTCTTACCCACGAGCTCGAGAGCGCTGTAGAAGATGCGATAAGAAGTGTTCTTCTTACCATCATACATCAGGTGGTTCACGAATTTAGTCACGCGAACTTCACCGAACTTAGGATCGGGAAGGATGATCCGTTTTTTGGGCTTAGCCTTTCTCATTTTGTAATGTCAATTGTAGTTTTTGTCCGCTTGGTTGTTTGCTTCTTTGTTCTTCAACGGCCGCCGCTGCAGCCATTTACTCAACCTTAATGTTTCACCAATTAATCAAAAACTAAGTTTAACTGTGTTGTGATTTGTTTTTAGTAATAAAAGTCGTTACGCCGTCAGGCGGCTGAAATTACTTCTTAGCAGCTTTGGGACGCTTGGCACCATACTTACTGCGACGCTGTGTGCGACCTGCCACGCCGGCAGTATCGAGTGTGCCGCGCACGATGTGATAGCGCACACCGGGAAGGTCCTTCACACGACCACCGCGCACCATCACGATGCTGTGCTCCTGCAGGTTGTGTCCCTCACCGGGAATGTAGCTGTTAACTTCCTTACCATTAGTCAGGCGCACGCGAGCCACCTTACGCATAGCCGAGTTAGGCTTCTTGGGGGTGGTGGTGTAAACGCGCACGCACACGCCACGGCGCTGAGGACATGCGTCCAGAGCGGGCGATTTGCTGGTGCTTTCCAGCGACGTACGGCCTTTTCTTACTAATTGCTGAATTGTTGGCATCTTAGTTTTGTTTTACTTTAGTTTTTAATTGTTTATTATCTATTGCACCTCTTGCGCGATAAAACGCTATCGCACACTATATCAGTCGGTTAATGTGCAATACGCTATATTCAGCCGCAAAAAGTGCTGCAAAGTTACTGCATAAATTCCTAACTGCCAAATATTTTTAGCTCCACACAATATTATATAAGGTATCGGCACAGGCCGCACACGAGTCGGCAAATCACCTAATTCGGTAGAAGTCACACCATTATAAAGAGCCAAACTTCAAGCAACCTTAAAAATATTTAACATCATTTAACCCACACACTCCGCAGTGTGTAGCTTTACAGCACACAGCTCCTACTTCTGATGCGTTTCATAAAAATCAAGCCAAATGAGCCAAACGAAGCGATGTTTTTATTTCAATTTGGCTACAGATTTTGTTATTTCGATATTATTTCTTAATTTTGGGGGAATTATCTCAAAGGCAACATTTATGGCTAAGAAAAAAAGCACATCAACACGCATCGAGCGCCGTGAGCTGCACGACCTTGTCATCAACTTCTTCAACGAGCACAGCGACGGCACCTACAACTACAAGCAAGTGTCGGCCGCCGTCGGCGCCCACACTCCCAAGCAGCGCGCACTCATCACCGAGGTACTGCAGTCGCTGGCCACCGATGGCTTTGTGACCGAGGAGCGAGCAGGCAAGTACAAAGCCGCCAACCGGTCGATGGTGGTCGAGGGGCTGTTTATACGCCGCGGCAAGGGCAAGAATAGCGTTGACACCGGCGACGGCACACCCATCATGGTGGCCGAGCGCAACTCGATGCACGCCCTGAATGGCGACCGCGTGCTGGTCAACATAGGCGCAGTGCGCAGCGGACTCGAGCCCGAAGGCGAGGTAATTCAGATTATCGAGCGCAAGGAACAGGTGTTTGTGGGCACACTCGACGTGCAGCGATACTTCGCCCGACTGATCACCGACAGCAAGTTTCTTGCCACCGACATTTTCATCCCGCTGGAGCGACTTGCCGGAGCCGAGACAGGCGACAAAGTGGTGGCACGCATCGTCGAGTGGCCGCAAGATGCCGACAGCCCGATAGGCGAAGTGGTTGACATTTTAGGCAAAGCCGGCGAGAACAATGCCGAGATCCACGCCATTCTGGCAGAATTCGGGCTTCCATACAAGTACCCCGAAAACGTGGAGCGAGTGGCGCGCAAGATGCAGCCCGGCATCACCGACGAGGAAGTGGCCCGCCGTCGCGACATGCGCAGCATCACCACATTCACCATCGACCCCGCCGATGCCAAGGACTACGACGACGCGCTGTCGATACGACAGCTCGACAACGGGAACTGGGAGATTGGCGTTCACATCGCCGACGTCACCCACTACGTCAAGCCCGGCACCGTCATCGACCGTGAGGCACAAAATCGCGCCACAAGTGTATATCTTGTGGATCGCACGGTGCCCATGCTGCCCGAGAGGCTGTGCAACTTCATCTGCTCGCTGCGCCCCGACGAGGACAAGCTCACCCACTCGGTAATCTTTGAAATGGATGCAAACGCCAAGGTGAAGCATTATGAAATTTGCCACACGGTGACCAGGAGCAACCGGCGTTTTTCATACGAAGAAGCGCAACAAATCATCGAGACCGGAAAAGGCGACCTGGCCGACCAACTGCTCACACTCAACGACCTGGCGCAGAAACTGCGCAAAGAGCGCTTCGAGAACGGAGCCGTATCGTTTGAGCGCGAAGAGATAAAATTTGACATCGACGACAACGGAAAGCCACTGGCCGTAATCACACACATCTCAAAAGAAGCCAACAAGCTCATCGAAGAATTCATGCTGCTGGCCAACCGCACCGTGGCGGCACACATCGGCAAGGTGCCCCCCAGCAGAAAAGCCAAGGCCATGGTCTATCGCGTGCACGACGAACCCGACATCGAAAAGCTCGACAACGTGGCCAAGGTGGCCGCACACTTCGGCTACAAGATCAAGACCCACGGCACACCACGCGAGGTGAACCGCTCAATCAACCAAATGCTGGAGAAAGCCGCCGGCAAGCCCGAAGAGGAGCTGCTGTCGCTACTGTCGATCAGGTCGATGGCCAAGGCGTCCTACTCAACCCAAAACGTGGGCCACTACGGACTGGGATTTGACTATTACACCCACTTCACATCGCCCATCAGACGATACCCCGACATGATGGTACACCGCTTGCTCGACCGCTATGCCGTGAAAGGCAGCCGCTCGGTCAACCAAGAGCAACTCGAAGAGCAGTGCAAGCATTGCAGCTCACAGGAGCAGCTTGCATCCAATGCCGAGCGGGCATCTATTAAATATAAAGAGGTGGAATTTATGGGCGAGCGATTAGGCAACGTTTACACCGGCCACATCAGCGGGGTGACCGAATGGGGAATATATGTGGAAATCGATGAGACACACTGCGAGGGCATGGTGCCCATCAGGGAGCTTGACGACGACTACTATGAGTTTGACGAGCAAAACTTCCTGGTGCGCGGCCGCCGCACCCACCGCGCCTACCAGCTTGGCGACCCGGTCACCATTCAGGTGGCACGGGCCAACCTCATCAACAAGCAACTCGACTTTGTACTTGTCACGCCCACCAGCCCGGCCGGCACTCACCGCATCGACCGCGAGCCCATCACGCCGCAAAACGCCGGTCCGCTGGCGAAGGCATCACGCGACGAGCGCAAGCGACAGAAGCACGAAGGTGCCACCGCCTCACGGCGCACAAGGCAGCGCCGGCGCGGCAACAGCACACGGCGCGAACTCCAAAACAAACGCGACGGCAGCACGTCACGGCACGGCAAGAGACGGCGCTCAAAGCATTAAACAGCAAGCAAAAAAATCATTTGATTTACTAACTATAAAAAATTACGAACTTATGAATTACAAAATCATCGACATCGAAGGTGTGGGCGACGTTTACGCCGAGAAACTGATTGCCGCAGGCATCAACACCGTTGAGCAACTGCTTGACAAATGCGCTGCACCGGCAGGCCGCAAGGCTCTGGCCGAAGCCACCGAAATCAGCGAGAAGCTAATTCTCAGATGGACCAACCATGCCGACTTGTTCCGCATCAATGGCGTGGGACCACAATTTGCCGAACTTCTCGAAGCCGCAGGAGTAGATACGGTGAAAGAGCTGCGCCACCGCGTGCCGGCCAACCTCGCCGCCAAGCTCGAAGAGGTGAATGCCGAGAAGAAACTCGTGCGCCGCGTGCCCACCGAGGCCGAAGTCGCCAAGATGGTTGACCAGGCCAAAGAACTGCCACCCATGGTGACCTATTAATCAAGGGTTTTAAGTCGAAGGTTATAAGGGTTAAGTTTTATTCAACGTGAGCTCAACGTAATTTAGTCGCTGCAGCTCAGCCCTTCACCCGAGTCAGGGGGATGTGACCCAACGGGCCGGAGGAGTGTGTGATACCGCACTTAACGTAAAGCACACTCCCCCTTTGCCCCTTATAAACTTAGATGAGTAAATTTATAACTTCATCAAGACCACATTTAGATTTCGTTATTCATAACATACACACGGTCTTAACATGCCATTACGCTTCATATGCCTACACATAGTCATGCTCATCGCCATGGTCGCGCACTGTGCCGAAGTTCTGTACCCACCCCAAGATTGGGTGTCGGGCACATTGCCGGTGATGTATATCACCACACACGACAGCGTGCCGGTCATCAGCAAGGATGAATACGTCGATGCCACCTACTGGATCGACCCGATGGGCAACGACGCAGCTGCAGTGGGAGGCCCATTGCTGCAATATCCTCTTCAAATTAAAGGACGCGGCAACTCAACATGGAACTTGGAAAAAAAGTCTTATCGCATCAAACTCGCCGAGAAAACACCATTAATGGGTATGGACAAAAACAGACATTTTGTCCTGCTCGCCGAGTGGTGTGAAGGACGCGGACGACTCACTTGGGAAATTGGGTTCTACGTGAGCCGGCTCATGGGACTGGCATGGACCCCCGAGCACCATCCTGTGGAACTCGTGCTCAATGGCGAATATATGGGGCTATACTTCCTCTCCGAAAAAATTAGAGTGGGAAAGCAACGTGTCAACATCACCCAGCAAGCCGACAACGAAACCGACCCAGAGCTCATCACCGGCGGCTGGCTATGCGAGAACGACAACAACAGCGACTCAGTGCAAACGCTTCTCATCGACAGAACTTCAGGACGATACCTGCGCACAACCATCCACGACCCCGAGGTTCTCTCACCCGAGCAGCTAAACTACATTCACAATCTGGTCAAAGACGTGGATGCCGCTATCTACTGCAAGGACAAGACGAGCACCGAGTGGGAGCAATACATCGACCTCGACATGCTGGCAAGGTTCTACCTCACCAACGAGGTGCTCTATGAAATCGAGAGTTTCGCCGGGAGCTGCTACTGGAGTAAAGATCGTGGCGAAGACACAAAAATCATTTTCGGCCCGGTGTGGGATTTCGACCAGGCCGGACGCCACTGGGGGTCGCAGAAGTTCTGCTACGAGCAGCAGGTCGGAGACACGTTCAACGGCTTGCGAAACCACTGGATTGCCGAGATTGCCAAGTACCCGCGGTTTCAGCAGCGCGTCAGGCAACTGTGGACCGAGTTCAACGACTCGGCGGCAGCCACCATCGAGCCACATGCACGAGAGTGGGTGGAACGGCTTAGGGCAGTACACGAAAAAGATGTGTTCAGGTGGTACGACCAGTATCAGGCTCCCCAAGATAGTAATATTAATATAGACATTTTTGATATCGATCAAGGAAGAGACGATTTTCTAAACGTCATCAAAGAGCACAGCGCATGGCTCGACGAACAATGGTCAAAGCCACTGCCGCTAATAGGCGACGTTAATGCCGATGGCAACATCGACAGCCTTGACACAGGCACGCTTGCGCGCCACCTGCTCGCGATGCCGGTCGATAGTTTCAACATTGTGAATGCCAATGCCTACGACGACAACGTTATCGATATCAGCGACCTGGTGGGCACCATCAGGCAGGTGTATTTGCGCGAGCACCCCGACACCATTTTGCCCTACCCCACGCCACTGGCCTATGGCCAAAGCGACAAAAGCATCGACACCAGGGCCAAATTGCAAATCAAGAGAATTACGACAAACGACGATGAGAGCGTGAATGCGACAATAGTAATAGCAGGCGACATCGACTACACCGCAATGCAGCTCGACCTCTCGATCGACAATGGGCGCATCTTAAGCGTCACACCCCACAACTGCGAGAGCCACCGCATGATGATGAACCACCTTGACGACAGTCACAGTTCAGCACGCCTGCTATTGTGGTCCGACAGCTTGACAAGCGTTCCACACCACGGCGGCCACATGACGATTAACGCACGCATAGCACTCAACGACCATGGCGTCCACAGCTTCACCTTGAATCACGCCATCCTTGCCGGAAGCGATATGTATCCCCACTGCCTGGCCAAGGCCTCACAAGCAATAGCTCTTAATGGCAAGAATGGTGATATCAACAACGACGGCGTCATCGACGTGGACGACGTGAACGCTATAATTTATTTAATTATCTACGACCAAACAGACAAAGACAAACATCATAGCTATGCCGATCTTACCGGCGAAGGTAACATCGACATAGACGATGTGAACCAGCTGATTAAAATCATCCTTGCACAATAATTTACAGATTCTAACTAACACTTATCACTCCCTAAAGTTTCTAAAGTAATAATGTTCGCGAAATTGAATATATATCAGATGGTAAGCTCCTCCTCAGTTAGGGGGTGGGGAGGTGTCGCAAACTAATTAAAAACTTGAATTTATTCATAATCACAAACGCAATCTTAATATGATATCACGCTGCATCTGCCTACACATAGTCATGCTCATCGCCATGGTCGCGCACTGTGCCGAAGTTCTATATCCACCCGAAGATTGGGTGTCGGGCACATTGCCGGTGATGTATATCACCACACACGACAGCGTGCCGGTCATTAGCAAGGATGAATACGTCGATGCCACCTACTGGATCGACCCGATGGGCAACGACGCTGCGGCAGTGGGAAGCCCGTTGCTGCAATATCCCCTTCAAATTAAAGGACACGGAAACACATCATGGTACCGTGTAAAAAAACCATATCGAATTAAGCTGACCGAGAAAACGCCACTATTTGGAATGAATAAGAACAGACATTTCGTTCTGCTCACCGAGTGGAGAGATGGACGCGGACGACTCACCTGGGAAACAGGATTCTTCGTGAGCCGGCTCATGGGACTTGCATGGACGCCCGAGCACCATCCTGTGGAGCTCGTGCTCAATGGGGAATACATGGGACTATACTTCCTCACCGAAAAAATTAGAGTGGGAAAACAACGTGTCAACATCACCCAGCAAGCCGACAACGAAACCGACCCAGAGCTCATCACCGGCGGCTGGCTATGCGAGAGCGACAATAACGGCGACTCGCCGCAAACGCTTCTCATCGACAGGACTTCAGGACGATACCTGCGCACAACCATCCACGACCCCGAGGTTATTTCACCCGAGCAACTAAACTACATTCATGACTTGGTCAAGAACGCGGATGCCGCCATCTACTGCAAGGACAAGACGAGCACCGAGTGGGAGCAATACATCGACCTCGACATGCTGGCAAGGTTCTATCTCACTAACGAGGTGCTCTATGAAATCGAGAGTTTTGCAGGGAGCTGCTACTGGAGCAAGGATCGTGGCGAAGACACAAAAATCATTTTCGGCCCGGTGTGGGACTTTGACCAGGCAGGACGCATCTGGGGGTCGCAGAAGTTCTGCTACGAACAGCAAGACGGAGACTCATTCGATGGCATACGCAACCACTGGATTGCAGAGATTGCAAAGTTCCCACGCTTTCAACAACACGTAAGGCAGTTATGGACCGAGTTCAACGACTCGGCGGCAGCCACAATCGAGCCCCATGCCCGAGAGTGGGTCGAACGAGTAAGAGTAGCACACGAAAAAGACGTGTTTAGGTGGTACGATGAGTTTAAAAAGTATCTTGACATTGATCAAAGAAGCAACGAATTTCTCGGCGTTATCAAGGAACATAGTGCCTGGCTCAGCGAGCAATGGGCCAAACCACTGCCCGTAATAGGCGATGCCAATGCCGACGGCTGTATCGACTACAATGACATCAGCACGCTTGCACGTCACATACTCGAAATGCCGATAGATACATTTAATACTACAAATGCCGACGCTTATAACGACAATGCCATTGACATCAGCGATCTGGTGGGCATCGCCCGACAGATTTACATGCACGAGCACCCCGATGCCGTCTTGCCTTATCCAAAGCCACTTGCATTCGGTCAAAGCGACAAAGCCATTGACCCCAATATAAAAATGTTTGTCAATAAAATAGATAAAACAGGTAATGACACTATCATAGCATCGGTAGTAATAACGGGAAATCTTGACTATCCGGCATTTCAACTCGACATATCGGTTGACTATGGGCGCATATTAAGCATTACGCCAAACAACTGCAACAAGCACCGCATCATGACAAACTACCTTGATGCCAGCCACAACGCGGCTCGGATGCTGCTATTGTCCGACAGTCTAACCAGCATTTTAGACGACAACAACCAATTGACGATTGACATTCGCACTGTTCTGGACACCTATGGAGTGCATCGCCTTCACTTGAAACATGCAATGCTTGCAGAAACCAATATGTACCCGCACTGCATGGCATGGACTATACAAGCATTAGACCCTCAAAGCAGGCCAAATGGTGATATCAACAACGACGGAATTATCGACGTGGACGATGTGAATGCTATTATTAACATCATCATGCATTACAATACACAAGGGAACGATTTTATATATAATTCAGACCTTACCGGCGATAGCCTCATCGACATAGACGATGTGAACCAGGTGATAAAAATCATCCTTGCACAATAATTCACAGCTTAGGCTCGTGGATCACCCGTCATCGGCAAGGATGATGCAATTCACATCACCATTGCGCCGGCCTTAAGGCGCTAAGCAAACATGAGATAACATATTCAAGACATAACGACTATGGGAAAGAAACTTCACATCGACGAGGAAGCGGCAAGATGCCTGCTATGTGCCTCGGCCCCGTGCAGCAAGGCATGCAAGAATGGAGATCCTGCACGCGCGCTCCGCGCCGTGCGATTTGGCAACAAGCTACTGGCCAAGCAGTGGGTTGCTGATTGTGACGCCGACGACCTGGCTGCAGCACGACGTGCTTGCATCCACTATGATTACCCCATACGCATCGACGAGGTGGCAGCGCAGCTGGCCGAGCCGCCGGCAATCAGCGAAAGCGACCTGCCCGACTTGGCGATAGACTTTTGCGGCATTCACTGCGAGAACCCATTTTTCCTCGCTTCATCGGCCGTGTGCACCAACTATGAGATGGTGGCCCGGGCCTTTGAAATGGGCTGGGGAGGCGTGTTCTACAAGACGATATGCCTGGGCGACATCAATGAGGTGTCGCCACGCTTCGACGCCGTGGGAGCCCACAGCACGGGCGACTTCTATGGGTTCCGCAACATGGAGCAGCTCTCGGAAAACAGTGTAGATGTGGACTTCGATATCCTGAACCGCCTCAAGCGCGACTACCCTTCAAAGATTGTAGTGGCCTCAATCATGGGCCAGTCCGAAGAAGAATGGATAGAACTTGCCAAGATGGTAGAGCAGGCTGGAGTGGATGCCGTGGAGCTTAACTTCTCCTGCCCGCAGATGCGCCTGAGCGGCATGGGCAGCGACGTCGGGCAGAACCATGAGCTGGTGCTGTTCTACACCAATCATGTCAAGCACAACACGAGCATTCCCGTCATCCCGAAGATGACGCCTAACATAACGCAAATCAACGATCCCGCAATGGCGGCCTACTTTGCCGGAGCCGATGCCATCTCGGCCATCAACACCATCAAGAGTGTGACGATGAACGACCGCGGAGCCGTGAGCGAAAAGAAGACTGTGTCGGGCTATTCAGGCCGCGCCGTGAAACCCATTGCGCTACGCTACATCTTGGAAATGGCGCAGAACAAGATCATGAAGAACATTCAGCTGAGCGGCATCGGCGGCATCGAGACATGGCGCGATGCTCTCGACTTCATCCGCCTGGGCTGCCGAAACGTGCAGGTGTGCACGGCAGTGATGCAGTATGGCTACCGCATCATCGACGACCTGAAGTTGGGCATGCGTCACTACATGGCATCGCGTGGCATCACCAGTCTCGACGCACTTGTGGGCGAAGAGCTGCCTCGGTTTGTACGGCCGGGTGACATGGATCGCGACACGATGGTTTATCCACTGATTGACCATGAGATGTGCATCGGTTGCGGTAGGTGTTACACCTCGTGCATGGACGGCGGCCACCAGGCCATCGAGTTTGACTACGACACACGCATGCCGCGCATCAACGGCCGCAAGTGCGTGGGTTGCCACCTGTGCCGCCTTGTGTGCCCGGTAGGCGCTATAAGCCAAGCCCGCCGCATTAAGAAAACAAAAAAAGACGCCAACACTTTATTTACGAGTAGGAAGAAATTCAATAGTGTCCGATAAAATTTTTAGAAACTTTTGCTATCTGTTGATATTCAATACAATAATAGCAGCAGTAAAATGATGGGCTTACTTTTTTATGGGCGAATTTCAGCCGAAGGCTGACCTATGAGTAACCCCCTTTAGCACTTGTGGAACGAGCGATAGCGAGCGGAGCAAGTGCCAAAGGGGGGTATTAAACCACTCTTTACTGTCGCTGAAAGCGACCCCTTTGTTTTATCGGACAATAATAGAAGAAATTAAGTAATAAAGGTCAAGGGTTAAGTAGGAAGTAATAAGTAATTCAAGTTCATAAAGTTTTAGAACTTTATGAACTTGAAGGTTATAGGTTATAGTTTAGAGTTTATAGAAGAACTTTGTTCGATATTTTGAAAAAAATCAAACATTTTATCATTCAAGTTTCTAAAGTAGATAAAATGTTGAAAATGGCAAGCAAAAGCGTCGAAGACGCTGGCGGGCCGAAGACCCGACTTTGTGCTAAAGACCATGCAAGAACCCCGCTGGGGTTCGCAGCTTGGTCACAGGATGTAGCGGGAAAGTGCCTCGAAGAGGAACTTTGTAGCACTATCTGAGCATGTTAGCTACTTTAGAAACTTGAATTTTATCATTAACCCTTAATCACTTAGGGCTATGATGTATCGTGACCTGGGTGGCGCCGAAGCCATACTCCTTGAAGCTGGCGTCCTGCACCTCGCAGGCAGGGTAGTGACGCTTTAACTCCTCCATTATGGCACGACGCAGCACGCCCTCGCCCTTACCATGAATGAAGACAATGCGCTGCCCCTGATGCTTGAGGTTGGCACGCATCACCTCATTGAACTTGTCGAGCTGATAGTTTAGCATATCGCTGTTAGTCAGCCCGCGCAAGTCATCGAGCAGTTCGGCAATGTGCAGGTCTTGCACTATAATTTCGTGCTGGCGTTGCTGCTGCGGCTTGCTGCCGGGGCGGTGGCGTTTAGCCTCACGCTCAGCACGCAGCTCACCTCGCATGGCAGCCTCTATCTCGCTGCTATCAATCACCATTTGCCTTGCAGGGCGGTCGTTACGCGTTATATCGACGCTAAGCACCGGCGTGTCGAAGTAGTCGTTGGCATGAAAAGCGTGCAGCTTGTAAAAGCGCGTTACATCCAGGCGCTGCTCTACCAGCACCGGATTTTTCAGCTTGAAATGCCGGTCCTGCTTAAAGGCAATGTACTGGACGGCTATGTGAGTCATCATGTTAAGGTCGTTGTGGCCAAACTCGTTGAGCTGCACCTGGATGTTAGGTTCCACCATGCCATGATAGCGCGTGGTCCACTCACTGTCGTCGCCACGAGTCATATAGGCGAAATAGAGGTAATAGTTACTATCGTTCACTAAAATGGGGAAAAACGTGGTAGTATTCAGGTGCTTGACCTCACGCGGCTCATAGGCCAGGACAATGTTCAGCACATCGCCCTCGGGAGTTTCCACCACAGGCAGCTGCGGCTCGGCAGGTTTTTCCTTCGGCTTGGGAGCCGGCTGGTCGGGCTCAACGAGCTTGCTCTTCACCTGAATGGGGCGCTCATAGGAGTGCGTCATCATCTTGCTCGAGCCGTCGCCCACCACCACGAGCTGGCTGGCGGGAGCAGGACGCTCAAAGCCGTCGCTGTCTTCCACATACACCATCTTGCCCTCTATTCTCGACACGCGACCTCCACCCACATCGTTGAGAAATCGCACATAGCTGCCTATCTTAATATCCATAATTCGTTATCAATCGGTTATACGTTCTCATCAAGTGCCTAATGTTCTAAAAAAAACTCAGTCACTTGGACTATCTTCAACATCTACATCATGGGCAGTGGTTGCAGGCAACGTCTTTACGGCCGCAAACTTCTCCTGCATCGTCTTGTTGCCTCGCGTGAGGCTCTTGATTGTCAAGTCTTCGGCCTTTTTATTGGCCAGGCGCAGGTTATTCTCCGAGCCCACCAAGGCATTTTTCACCTTCTGCAAGTGCTCGATAGTCTTGTCGATTTCTTCGATGGCCTTAGTGAAGCGCTCGCTGGCCAGCCTGTAGTTTCGCGAGAACTTATCCTTGAAATCATTGAGGTTTTCCTCAAAGTGCGACACATCCACCGACTGCTGCCGTGCCAGCTCAAGCTGCATCTGCAACTCGATGCTTTTCTTTGACGTCTGCACCAGCAGTGTGATCATGGGGATGAAAAACTGCGGCCTGATGACATACATCTTGGGGTAACGGTGCGACACGTCAACGATGCCGGCATTATACAGCTCGCTATCAGGCTCCAGCAGCGACACGAGCACGGCATACTCGCACTTCTTTGCCTTGCGGTCTTCGTCGAGTTTTTTCAGGAAGTCCTCGTTCTTATGCTTGGTGGCCGTGGTGTCCATCTCATTTTTCATTTCAAACATGATTGAAATGTATTCAAAGCCCTCTTCATAGTCGCGAAAGATGAAGTCGCCCTTACTGCCGCCCGAGGCATCGTTGTCTTTCTCGAAATAGGCATTGGGGAACACCGGGCGCATCATGCTATTGAACTGTGTGCTGCAGTGCACCTCGAGCGACTCACCCACCATCTTGGTCGATAAGCGGGCCTTCATGTCCTTATAGTAGTCGATCATCTCGTCCTTACGGTGGAGCTCGCGCTCATAATTATCGCGCATGTTCTGCTCACGCATCAGAGCCGCATTTTTCTCGTTGGCTGCATTAGTCTTGAGCAGGGCAATCTCCGAGTCCTTGGCCTGAAGGATGTCTTTAGCCTTGTCCCGCTCGCTGAGCACCGCCACTTGCACCTGCTGGTCGTGGCGCAAAAGCTGAGCCTTGAGCTGGGCTATCTCCACATCTTTCTGGCTCAGCTTGCCATTGAGTTCGAGCTGCGTGGCACTGGCTATGCTTTTCACCTGCTCGGCAAGGCGGGCTATCTGGGCATCTTTCTGGCTCAGCTCCACGTCTTTTTCGGCAAGCCGCTTCTGCACTGTTTCGCGAGTCTTGGCCTCGCTGGCAGCCTCGAGTGCGGCAAACTTCTCGCGGAGTTCGGCCATACGGCGTTTTACCTCCTCGTCAAACTCGGCATTCTTCACCTGGCCGGCAATGGCGGCATAGTCATCTTCACTCACGGTGAACACGCTACCACAATTAGGGCACTTCAGCTCTTTCATGATAATAGATTTTTACTTTGAACAAATTAATACACCAGAGCAAAGTTATCGACCCACAGCGTCATGCCTATGGTTCCCACATAGGCCGTGCCGCATGCACTCGAGGCCATCACCACCATGTGGGTGGGAGTGGCTCCGGCATCGTCCCACTGCTCTTCGCGTATGGGCACCATCTTTCCCTTGCTGTTACGGGCATAATAGGCCTTATCACCATTAATCAGGCCCATATAGCTCTTGTAGCCGCTGTGCCCTGTGATGTTACCATACCAGATGGGAATGCGATGCTTTGTCCAGCTGGCCACCGAACGCCCGAAGCGCACACGGCCGGTGCCCACACGGGCGGCGTGGATGTTACCCTTGGAGTCTTCCCAGCGGCGCTGCAGCAGAATGAACACCTCGCTGTAGTCCTGGCCGGGGATGGTCTTCTTCTTGCCGAAGCCGCTGGAATAGGTGCGGTCGCCGGCAGGAACATGAACCTTATAGTCAAATTGCAGATATTTGGGGCGTTTCTTGAATGGTATGCCCATGTTCATCTTGCTATAGGGGTTCTTAGTGCTTGACACAGGCTCTTGCATCGAGCCCAAGAAGATTGTGCCGGCAGCCACCACGTCCATGTTGATGATACCCATTGCCTTCACATGCTCAAACACGGTAGAAAGCTTTGCACACTTGCCGCCGCCATGGGTGTCGGGCACTACGCTTCCACTGGCCTTTACCACTCCCATGACCTTGGCATAGACGTTGCTTGTGCCCCAGGGCGAGCCACCATGGTTAGTGTAGGCTTTGGCGCCATTAATCGTCTGCGTGGGACCGATCTCATATATGGTCTTAGTCTTGCCGCCTATGATTCCCGACTCCTTGATGTTGCGAGTCACCCAGTGCTCAAAGTTTCCATAATTGATTGCTTCAACTGTCTCGGCATGGGCACCGGTCATTGCTAACAGCAGTGCCACACCTAATAAAAGTTTCCTCATTTTCATTGTCTATTTTGTTTTTAAACCCTTTGGCTGAATTAAAAAGTTAATAAAAAGACGCTCAAAAGAGCTGTACACACCGCTGATTTTTAGCAATTTAGCAGTCGTTAAATCACTAAAATCAATCAACGCTTGCACAACAAGAACGCAAATTTCGTTAAAATTCTTGGTGTCTGCAAGAAATTCTCTGCAAATCTCGTGAATGAATTGGGCATGAAAGTTCAGGCTTGAAAGTTCCTACGATTTTCGTCGGATGTTTCATTGTCGCTGATTTAATTTCTACAAACCTACAACAAATTTACCACATCTCGCAACTTTAGTCATCCCTTTGGTCTTTTTATTATTTGCAATAAATTCAAGATTGCTAATAATTTCTACCCTCGTTTAGCGGCGCGGCTCAGGAGCCAGTGCCCTATTTTGCAGAACAGGCACTTGCGCGTGTCGCAGTAGTTGCGTCGCAGCTGTATCAATGCCTGCGATGTGAGGGCATCATCGGCCTTTAGGCCGGCAAGCTCAAAGGTTGCCACAAGGGCATTCTGCTCAGGCTTCAGGCTCTCGAGCAGAGCGATGGCACGCTCACAGAGCCTGTAGTCATCGGTCATCTCGCCGCGAGCATAAAACAGCGTGGCCACCATGTTGATAAGCACCACATCGATGCTCGATGCCGAGAGTGCCCTTGTGGCCGCCGGTGCCGGTTTTCCAAGCGTGTAGTGGCTGGCCCAGTAGCCCGTTAACTCCACCTGAAACAGTTCCCTGAGCTGCTGCGTGGTCTCAGTCTCGATAATGTGCTGCATCAGGTTGAAGCCGCCCAGCACATAGTGCGCAAGCAATGCTATGCGCCTGTAGGGGAAATTCTGCGGCCTGATACGGAACAACTTCCACGCCTCGCCCTCCATGGGTTGCAACGAGAACTTGTTGGCCAGAAAGGCATATTCACGCTGCAACTGCGCCACATATGCATCGCCTGCAGCTGCTTTTGCCACTTCACCTTGCAGCAGCCCGGCTTGGCCTATGAGCAGTGCCTCGACTTGCAGCAGCGAGTCGCTGTGCTTGTGCAGCAGTCGCAACGGCGTGCGGCGTGCAAGGCGCTCAAGGGCGTCGCTGTTAATCCCGAAGCCCAGTGTGCGGGCCAGGGTCACATAGCACACATCCTCCCAGCTGCCGCTATACAGGTCATACAGCTCACGCAGGCGGTCCACCTTGGCATGCAGCCGTTCAAAGGCCAAGGCCTCAATCCACTCGGTGATGGTGAGGCGCGGCACTGCGGCAAGCTGCGAAGCACATGGCAGCTGCACCTTGGCATTGACAAGCTGAGAGTAGCTCTCGCCAAACCGGGGCGACACCTGCAGCACCACCTGCGGAATGAGCTCACCGCTGGTGCGATACACAGGAGCATCGTCCTTGTCAACGACGTGCAAAATCACGTTGTCGTAGGCCTTATCGTGGTCGTGACCGTGGCGGTGCCAGTCGCTGGCACGAACATGTATCTCAATGTTGCCCACCCAGATGTGTCCGTCAATCTCCACCTTGGCGTTGAAAAAGTCAGGACCTGCATCGGTATTGAGCAAGCCGGGATCCAGCACACGCACACGGCGGCCGTCGTTGGTCACCATGTCCTCGCTGCACCACAGCCTGTGCTGCCACACATATTGCATCAGTCGCTCCATTAACGCTTTTAGCCATGCATAAATCATGCGAAATTACTGCTTTTTCCCTAATCTTAATATATGGCATAGGTTAAAAAAACTTTTTCGAGTTATTAATCAAAAATATATGCATCTGCGCCATAGCCTATTCTCCCCTCATGCCATACAAACAAAGCTCGCATACAAAGCATGAAGAATATCCCCACACTGCATGATCAGCCGTGAAGATGACTAAAACGCGGCGTTTGAAATTAATTGTAATCCATATAGTTGTACATGAAACTAAAAAATATTAACTTTGCATTTATACAATTTAGTAATTAATGGAGACATATTATTACAGTGGCAGTGGCTTTTATGACGAAGAAGATGCAAATATCAGTTCGGCGTTTACCGACGTTTCCGAATTGCCTTGTTCGCATCCTGACCGTGTCCAATACATGGCCCGCCGTTATGGCCAATGGTGGACACTGACCGCTATTGCACCAACTTGCGCCAATCACATTAAGGCCCAAGAGCAGTTACGATTGGAATACGCAAGATTGCTAACACTTCATCACCCTCACATAACTCGCGTTGTGGCTATGGTAGATGTGCCGTGGCTTGATGATGAATGCGTTGTCGAAGAGCATGTCGATGGCCAAACGCTTAACCTGTTCATGCAGAGTAATCCAAGTGAAAAGAATCGTTACGAGGTTCTTTCTCAAATAGTTGACGCATTACATTATTGCCATAGCAAGGGAATAGCCCATGGCCATTTGTCGGCCGACTCTGTTCTTGTTACTCATCAGAGTGCACAGGCCAGATTGGTAAATTTCGATTGTTGCGATGATTTTCAAGCCGATTTGCTCTCAATGGCTACGATCATCGACATTTTGCAATTACCAAAACTCAAACGAGTTGCATCCGATTGTCGCAATGGCGCCATACGTACTGCCGACGCTCTGCAAAAAGCCATTGAGCACAAGACCAGACCTGGGAGACGATGGATAATACCCGTTGTCGTTACTGTGGTTGCCGTGACTCTGCTTGTTTCTTTCTGGGCTGGCTATCGGACAACATTTGTTGAATCGCCATTGCCATCCGACTCGCTACAACTGACAGGATTGTACTTCAGCGACACAGTACGCCTATCCCAAGCCGATGGTTTGCAGCACTTTTATTCAACATTAACAGGTGCAAATATCTATTATTACGATTGGCGTGGCGCACAAAGAACTGAGATTGCCGAGAGCGAGGCCGTAGATTTGGGACTCAGCGTGTTGTGGGCACCGTTCAATGTGGGATGTACTGATGCCGATGTCAATCATGTGGGCGCCTATCACTTGTGGTGCGACACAACTAAAACAGGGCCATTTCATCAGTTGGACGAATACTGGCCTCAGAATCAACCAATGACTGATATAGCTGGAACACGACACGACCCGGCTCGTCAACAGTGGGGAGGCGGCTGGCGCATGCCATCACATGATGAGTTTGTAGAGCTACGCGGCAAATGTGTATGGTCATTGGTTAGATATCGGGGGGTTCCGCTGGGTTATAAAGTGAAAGGAGTTAATGGAGCAAGTATCTATCTTCCACTAGCCGGTTATCGTCTCAAATACCGTGAACACCAGATAGGCGCCGTGGGACACTACTGGAGCAGTACTCCTGTAGATGGGCTTGACCGGCAGGCTTATGCCATGAGTCTTGATACCACTCTTTTAAATCCCAACGACACCGTTTCGCTGGAATATTCCTTGTCTATCCGTCCTGTCCTTGACCGTAAATAGTGTAGCATGGCACAGCACAAATTCGACACATTTATTCCTGTTGACTGCCAGAGTCGCTACAACCTATTGCTGCGGGCAAAGCGTGATGGCCAATGGTGGATGCTAAAAGGGCTGAAGAAAGAGTATGCCAATGATGCTGTGATGCTTGAATTGCTTCGCAAAGAATTTCAACTGGGCATGATGCTTCGGCATCAGGGAGTAGTGGCCTTCGTCTCGCTTGAGCAAGTGCCGGAAATAAGTGGCACATTTATAGTCCAGGAATGGGTTGAAGGAGTTACCCTAAAGCAATGGCTTACTTCCAACCATAGCACTTCTGAGAAAGTAAATGTATTGCTGCAGTTATGCGACGTGTTGTCGTACTGCCATAGCATGAATGTTGTGCATCGCGACATCAAACCCAGCAACATCATGATTACACCCTCACATCAAGTAGTGCTAATTGATTTTGGATTGGCTTTAGCTGGCAATCAAGCCATATTTCGTGCTCCTGCCGGCACTAAGCAATACATGGCACCCGAACAGAGCGATGAAACCGTGGTGGTTGATGGTCGCGCCGACCTCTATGCCGTTGGCGGCATCATGCAGGACATGAAACTGCCGTGCCCCTACCGAGGAGTAATGCGCAGTCTGTTAGAACGCGATCCAAACCGACGTCCACCAAATGCGTTGGAACTACGCAAGACACTTATAGCTGAGAGCAGAAAGCGAAGTAAACTTGTGCGATGGATTTCTTTGTTGGCAATAGTGGGGCTATGCATCGTAGGAGCTTATCGGTTAGGGAGTAGTCCTTTAGGTTATCGTTTGTTTGGTACTTCGAATTTTCTTTCACCAAAATTGCCCGACTATTTGACGCGAGATACCGCAAATCACTGGGCAGCCGATACATCCCGATACATCACTCTGGTAAAAGGAGACAGCATACGTTATAGTGTGCCAAAGACTATGACGGAAATACCTGATAAAATAGATGAACATGAAGCCGTTGATTTGGGACTTAGCGTATTGTGGGCTCCGTTCAATGTGGGATGCGACCGCTCCAATCTCTCTATGCCTGGCGGCTATTATGGATATGGTGAACCTTCGGGAGTAATCACTTCTGACAATCCTGATAACATCAATATGTACTGGACCAGTTATCATGGTGACTATAGTGGAACTGAATACGATATAGCCCATGAACATTGGGGCGAACGATGGCGAACACCACGCAAGACAGAATTTGATGAACTCATAGCAGAGTGCCAGTGGACACTGGTGAAGCCTGTGTGTGGACCTGCCGGTTACCTTGTTATTGGCCCTAATGGCAATCGCATTTTTCTGCCAATGGCAGGATTTCGCTATGGGGGTGAATACTATGAGATAGGAACAATGGGGTTCTATTGGATGACTGTTCCTGAAGGTGTTGAGAACGAATGTGGCGTAGCGCTACGCATTCAACCTGAAGGTTTGCAGATAATATCAACAATCGCTAATAATGGCTTCAGCGTGCGCCCTGTGCGTGATCGTTAAAGCCCCAACAATCGATTCAGCTTACAGTTTGCGTGCGGTGATACCGCCAAGCTTGCCACAGACGTAAGTCAGCACTTGGTCGGCATTGGCATGCTCTAATTGTGTCAGCACAAGAGGTTCACCATTGACCATTCCTGAACACGAAAAAGTGTCACCGACAGCTAATTTGCTGCGCTCGCTTGCAATTACTCGCATTCGTCCCTGCCCCAGATACTTAACCACAATGCGCCGGCCTGGACGCCAACGTACTTCTACCTCATCACCTACTTTTAAAGTGCTTAATGCCACAACTTCGCCGAGTGAAAAATCGCTTGTGTCGGCTTCGGTTAGAGTTTCACAAAACTCTTGCCAGTCGCGGCATCCCACATAACGCGACAGCACATTGAGCGATGAGACATAAACAGTCTTATACCCTGGCACATATTTCCACAATCGTTTAATAGTACTAACTGATAATGAGCCGGCGCCTTCATTCTGTAGTCGCTCACCTAAACACATGAAGTCGTGGGGGTTGTTTAGCGTTTGGCCATAACGGTTTTCTACAGCATTCCGTAAAGCCTCGAGTTGATGTTGTGAAACTTCCATATTTCTTAGCAAATAACTTTGCAAAATTACATCACTTTTCCATATTCCTAACAATTTATAAAGTTCTTAAAGTATCTTTTTTGTGAAAAGAACCAAGAAGAACCAAAAATGATGTTACTCGTTTACTAAATACCACATAATTTTGCATATAACAAAACCAAGAGTTCGCTCAAACGCATTGGAACGAATATCAAAAAAAATCTTGATTGGCGATTAGCCCAAGATTCTTGCTTAGCAATTTTTATTAACTTTTTAATATATAATGAAATATGGTAACTAAAGAATTAGAAGCCAAAATTAATGGTTATATAACCAATCCTGGCGACCGGTTATTGGTGATACTGGATAATGACTCGGGCATTGCCCAAAATGCTGTGAAACAATGCTGCAAGGCAGCACATTTAAAGCTGTATTTTGATGGCCACTATAGTTCAAATCTACCTGTTCCCACTAGGAACAGCCCCTATTTAATGGATGCGGATGTTTTGCTGGTAAATTATATTGCATTGCTAGCAGATCTCTCTGATTTTGATGGCGTTATCGAAAAAGTCCTTCAGCTCAAAGATTCCAACAAAAAAGCCGTCATTGTCATAGGCGGTTTCGATGTCCCAGAAGACAGCACTTGGAAAGACAACGAACGTATTATAATATTAGACATTAATTCATTAGATTTTTGGCTGAATTGGGCTAAATCAACAGAGCAGCATGATCGTTCCAATATACATCCATTAATTACCGATTTCCTTGAGCAACACCCTGAATGGTTAGATCCATGTCCGGGTAAAGGACTAATAATGACGACATGTTTAAAATGGAAGCATATATCTGATGATATTTATAAAATGGTTGAACGAAAATTAATGTATAAATATCCAGAAATATATAGAAATGCTAAAGGTCAAATGTTAGATGATAAAAGTAAGAAAATGTTATTAAGACAGTTGGCAAGCGGTAGAGTTCCAAATGGTTGGAATAGTTTAGACCCTGATGATTTGACCGACATCAAGGAGATAATTGCTATGGGTGCTGGTGTTGACGCCGCAGCCGCATTTATGGCTTTTTATAGCAAATAAAACATCTGTATTACTCCACAGGAAGAAAGCAGAACCAAAAATGGTGTTTCCCGTTTGCTAAATCCCACATAATTTTGCATATAACAAAACCAAGAGTTCGCTCCAACGCATCGGAACGAATATCAAAAAAAATCTTGATTGGCGATTAGCCCAAGATTCTTGCTTAGCAACTTTTATTAACTTTTTAATATATAACGAATTATGAACGCTTTAGCACAAAGAAAAGCAGAACTGAATGAAGAATTGTTTAATCAACTGTGCCAGCATATTGTTGATGCATTAGAATGCTTTTGTCCTTGTTTAAACGAAACGAAAGATAAGAAAAAATGCGTTGAGTACTTACAGAAATGGTTGTGTTGCCGATTAAATGGCATCAAGATTGATTGTAACGCTTTTTGCAAATTAATAGAATCTGGCAAGGATTTACCAAAATGTGAAGGCCAATGGCAAATAGAGTACCAGAAACCGAATAACATAGTGAATGATCGCGTTGATATCTACAATACAATCAACGGGTATCACTGGATTATTGAGCTTGATGCCCCACGAGCCGATCAGGTCGCCAAGAAAGCGTTCTCACGCATTGCATTATTTGGCACAGGAAAAGAACCCATCTTCTATGTGTCAATCATATATCCAGGCACTAACAGCATGAATGAGAACGAGGTGATTAAGTACTCTCGATATGGTTATGACATTGTCAAGGGATTGAACTCTTTTAACGATTTCAGAACCATTATTATTGACTGTGAAAATTCAAAACTCAAGATCATTCGCTTCGACAAGATGAAATTCAGGGTTAATGGTAACGGAGCATATTCGATGAGCGGTGCTGTAAAAAAAGCTACCGAAATATACCTGAAGCAAAGGGCTAAGAGTTATAAAACTCTTGAAGAAGCACTGCTTGGCTACAATAACAACCACAATGGCTTGCAAGCAATCGTTTCTACCACTCCATTTACAAAAGGGTCCATCACTTTGACCGATGCTAAAGGTACTACTTTCTATGTTACAAAACAATGGAGTTATAATGGAGCATCAGCTAACTTCGAAGAGATTATAGAGTTTTTTAAGACCAACAAGATTAATATTGAACCTATTTTCCCTGACCAATGCAATAGTTCTAACCATGGTTCAGGCAATACCCAAGGTACTTTAACGAATGGAATTATCAAGGTGACATGGACTTCTCCATGGCATGGCTTTGGCAACATCCCGATTACAGAGATAAAATATGAATATGATTATTCATCAAAAGTGCTTTCTGTCCAGAAAAAAGTGTACAATAAATCATTAAAACCTACGTTGGTAGGCAATGTCGCACTGTCTTCGTCAAAAGAGAAAGTCATAAAACAGTTTTTGGAAAACAGGGCTAATATAGTACGGTTTTTCAACACAAAATCATGGTCAGGTGGCCATGAATGTACCACAACATTGACAATAGAAGATGTGGATGGGAATAAGCATTCTATTCAACAACTTGGAGACTTAATATTCCCACACCCTTTTGGTAATTAAATGAACAATGTGAATTCACGAGTTAAAGGCTTTGAGTCGCATGACCGGAAGAACTATAGTTCGAGCACAAACAACCAACTTACTCCAATGACAGACATTATCAAGGTGAAATGGGTCACTCCATGGCATGGCTTTGGAAGACTGGCTCAAATTGAGGTAGAATATGAATATAATTATTCTACCAAGGTGCTGACTGCCAAGAAAAATTACCATGAGTACAAAGCGCCATCGATGAGGCCGTTAGGCTCGGTCGTTCTATCTCCGTCAAAAGAGAAGGAAATCGTGCAATTTTTGGAAGACAGGGCGAATATTGAGCAGTTTTTCGAATCGGAGTCTTGTCCAGATTGGCGGCACGAAGGTTGCAAAACTCTAACTATAGAGGACGTGGATGGCCGAAGGCATTCTATTCAACTACCTATATATATGTTTTTCAAGCACCCATTCGGTTTCGAGACCGAAGGCGTCATCAAGGCCACATGGACCTCGGCGCGGAGCAAGTCCGCAGTGACTCCGACCATAGTAATGGAGTATGTCTATCATTATGAATTAAGTATACTTCATTGCCGAAAGAAAGTGTATGAGCGAGAAAATGGTGTTCCTGTCGAGAGGTCTTCTGACATAATGAAACTGACTCCGTCAAAAGAGAAGGAAATTAAACTTTTCTTTGAGGACAGAGCCAATATAAAACGCTTCTTTGAGGCAGAATCCTGGCAAGGCAGCCCCGAAGGAATAACCATTTTAAAGATTGAAGATAGAACAAGTTCCTATGCAATTCTACTACACGACGGGGACTCGACTTTCAAACACCCTTTTGGTTATGATGAATAATATTTTCTATACTGATTTGCTGGTATGTTCTCGATATTGTTTTGGTTAATCGTTGGGCTGATAATCGGCGTGGTTGCCGGTGCCATCATCTTTGTAGTGGGGATGGCGCTGGTTGGCTTGATTGTCGGTGCCATACGCTTGTTCAGCGAATGGGAAACCCGAAGCGACTGACATTCAATATCATATTGTCTCGTTGAATGATGACAAAATGACTGAAATATGGCCATAGAGCATAATTATATTACTGCCGAGTTGAGCAACAGGCAAATGATGAAGGCATTGGAACTTTTCCCCATCTACAAAGAGAAGGATGGGGAAATGGTGCTCGAAGGGTATCGCCCGCGCACGGTGCCCACGCCTGAACTTGCCCGTGAAGTGGTTGCCACACGCGAGAAAATCAACCGCCATTATGGCGGGATTGAAGTTCGAAGTGAAGAGGAGATCGATGCCTTGTGCCGTGCCGACCATGAGTTTGAACTTATGGGGCTTGACCTGCGCAGTCAGCCGTTTGAAAAGGACGGAATGACAGGCTTGCGCAGTGTGACAGGAGAGGTGCTGGTACCACCCATGCCGGGAGTGTCGTTTCCTGAGCGATACAGCCCGTTCAGCCACATGAGGTTTGCGCCCATTGAATGCGACGGGAAAATGGCGATTGTGGCCCTCGACGGCTCGGGGCGGTTGTGCTGCGACTTTGTTTATGACCGCATTTTTTGCCACCCAGGCACGCCGTTTTTCGTGTGTGAGCGAGATGGTAAAGCCATGATGTTAAGTGTTAAGTAAAATAATTCAAAGGTAATGATGAAACTGAAACAACTGAAAGAAATCATTAACGGCATTGACGTGCCTATCGACCGCATTGCCGGCTTTTGCGACAACTATGATCAAATGTTTGACACCTGCTCCTTCGAAGTGGTTGGTGCATCCATTCGTATAGGTACATATGTTGGCAATAGTATCGGTTCCCTCACCATAACCGAGGCCATAGCATCGTTAATGGCCCTTACACAAGACTATGACAATCACGATATAGTTTTCACTGGTGTGGATAATCAAGATGGATACGTCGTTCTAGTGCGAGAAGTCTACAATGTCAAAATCCTTGAGTCGGACCATGGAACTGTGGGACTGAGCTTTCAGGGAAGGGAGAGATTAGAATATCGCGACGATGATCTGTTTATTACCGACGTCATCATCGAGGACAAACGAGCAAAAAGCCTCAACTCGAAGTTCTTTGAGTTCATCGAGTGGAGCACATCGTGGCACGATGGTGAATGCGAAGACTTTGGTGATGAATTCTACGTTGGCACGACTCGGAACGGGAACACCATGGTTTCGTTCATTTCAGAGGAAAAGGAAAGCGAAGTGGTTACAGCCATATTTGCCGGAATGTTTAATGGCGTGTATTTTTGTCGCACTCCTCTCACCACTGAGGAAACAGCAGAGCGAACAACCAATGACAATGCCGGCAAGTACTGGAAAAAATTCCAGACAGTTTACTTCCCTGCCATCAGTCGCTATTACCCCTTTAAGGAAAATGAATATCGTGCTATTGCCGACAATGAATATTGCATGGCAGAATGTGACACGGACGACGAAATGGAGCAGTTCATAAGCAATCATAATCCCGACCCGGCGATTGGCGACTTCGTCCAGTGCATCTCCACCAGCTACATCGACAATCCGCTCGACTACATAACAGACGGCGAAACCGCTGACGATCTCACATAGATTGCCGTGAATGAGCCAAAATAGTGGAAAGCACGAAACAACCATCAGCGATACCTGCTAACAGGTGTTGTGGATGTTTTTTTGATTATCAATTCTTCGCGCGAAAGCGAATTTTGTTGGATTTGTCAATTCTCTATTGTCAATTGTCAATTATTTTGTAACTTTGCAGGTTATAATAAATGGTGTTGTTTGACAAGTATCAACTGAAATAATTGAAGCAATGAAAAGAATAATTTTATCACTTGTGTTAAGCATTATGGGTCTGGTCGCTGCGTATGCTGAAGATTATGCTCAAGCCACGTTTCCCGTTCAGAATCACGACTTTGGCGTAATCAACGATGGTGGCGGACCGGTGAGTTGCACATTTGAGGTTGTCAACACCGGCAACAAGCCCCTGCTCATCATCGATGCCTTTGCATCATGCGGATGCACACGCCCGGAATTCCCCACCAAGCCCATCAAGCCCGGCAAGAAGGGGAAAATCAAGGTCACCTTCAGCCCCCTCGGCAGACTGGGAGCATTCCACAAGTCGGTTAAAGTGAAGACCAACGGACGGGAAAAATTCAGCACCCTCGGCATCGAAGGCACAATAATCAAGAGTCAGAAAAAGAACAAATAGCTCTTGACACGCCCACAATTTGGTTTCACCCCTCACGTCATGAGACCGGCAAGACTACTGCTCATCACGCTATTGCTGCTCACCACGGCCCTACCGGCACACAGCCAGGCCCAGCTGTCGTGGCTCGAAACGAGTCACGACTTCGGCACATTCCACGAGAAGGACGGGAAAGTGGCTTGCAGCATGAGAGTGGTGAACATCGGCGACTCGGCACTCATCATCAAGCGCGTGAAGCCATCGTGCGGATGCACAGCCTCGGAGTTCACCCACACGCCCATAGCCCCCGGCGACACGGGCATTGTCACGCTCACCTACAACCCGGCCAACCGGCCCGGAGAGTTTGAGAAAGATGCCTTCGTCTATACCAACGGCCTCACCCCTCGCTCACTGCTGAAAATCAAAGGGAATGTCATTCCCATGCCCGAGACGCTCGAAGACCAATTTCCCGTGGTCGTGGGCTCGCTGCGATACAACGGTTGCACACTGCCCTTAGGCGAGGTGCCCCGCGGCCGAGGACGCATGACCTACATGAGCGGCTACAACGCCTCGACCGACACCATGGTCATCAGCACGCACGACGTGCCGAAGCACCTGTCGGTCAGCGCAGTGCCCGACAGCGTGCCACCCGGCACGTCGTCAACAGTCACCATCTATTTCGACAGTAAGCACGCCCCACTGTGGGGCCTTAACAGCGACACATTCACGCTCATGGCCGAGCCCACCAAGGCCCATAGCGAAGCCACAAGCGGCTTTACCAAGGTGGATGTTATGGCCGTAGTGACCGAGGACTTCACAACACTCACTCCACAAGAGCGCGCACGAGCACCGAAAGCCATCGTGAGCTGTGCCGACCGCCTCAACTTTGACGCAGGCACCCAAGGCGGCATTATGACGCAGACGTTTACCGTCACCAACACCGGCCGTGACAAGCTCATGCTGCGACGGCTGTGGACCGGCAGCGACGGCATTACCGCCACCGCCGACCGCAACACGGTGAAGCATGGTAAGCGAGCCACTATTACCGTGACAGTAGATACTGCCATCTACAAGGAGCCGCTGCTCAATGCACTGCTCACGCTCATGACCAACGACCCCGACAAGCCATCGCGCACCATTCGCCTCGTGGGCGAGATAAAGCCGGCCACGAAATAACGCCACACACCACTAAAATCAACGCATTGAATTATGGAAGATAACAAGCACACAATCATAGACCACGAAGGCTGCTCGTGCGAGCACCCCGAAAACGACGCACAATACTCCGGACTGCAAGTGAATGCCGGCATCGAGCAGCCGCCCATCGTCAACCCCTACCTCAAGCGCCGCCGCCGGCCCAAGCTCACCGTGAGCGAATATGTGGAAGGCATACGCAAGGGCAACACTGCCATCCTGGGGCAAGCCGTGACGCTGGTCGAGAGTCTCATGCCCGAGCATCAGGTCATTGCACAGGAAGTGATTGAGAAATGCCTGCCCTACACCGGTGCCAGCAAGCGCATCGGCATCACGGGCGTGCCGGGAGCCGGCAAATCGACGTCGATCGACGTGTTTGGCATACATGTGCTCAACCGCGGCGGCAAGCTCGCCGTGCTGGCCATCGACCCCAGCAGCGAGCGAAGCAAGGGCTCAATCCTTGGCGACAAGACGCGCATGGAAAAACTGGCCGTGCACCCCAAGGCCTTCATCCGCCCTTCACCATCGGCAGGGTCGCTCGGAGGCGTGGCACGCAAGACGCGCGAGACGATAGTGCTGTGTGAGGCTGCCGGCTACGACAACATCTTCGTCGAGACCGTGGGCGTGGGACAAAGCGAGATTGCCGTCCACTCGATGGTAGATTTCTTCCTGCTCATACAGCTGGCTGGCACAGGCGACGAGCTGCAAGGCATCAAGCGCGGCATCATGGAGATGGCCGACGGCATTGTCATCAACAAG
>DGVT01000013.1:6361-26755 GCA_002395965.1 Porphyromonadaceae bacterium UBA4277 | reverse complement strand
TCAACAAGGCCGACGGCGACAACATCGAGCGTGCCAACCTGGCCGCAGCACAGTTCCGCAACGCACTGCATCTGTTCCCGCTCCCGCCCAGCGGATGGACGCCAGAGGTGACGACCTACTCGGGCTACTACGAGCTCAACATCGATGGCGTGTGGGACATGATCGACCGCTACTTCGACCATGTGAAGGCCAACGGCTACTTCGAGCAGCGACGCCGCCAGCAAGAGAAATACTGGATGTATGAGACCATCAACGAGCAGCTCAAGGCACACTTCTACAGCGACCCCGACGTGCAGCACATGCTACAGGTCAAGCAGCGCATGGTGCTGGCAAGCAGGCAGTCGTCGTTTGCAGCTGCTGCCGATGTGCTGAAGCATTATTATGCAAATCTCGACATAAACCGGCAGTAACCCCGCACACGGCTTTATGCCCACACCTGCAGTTGCAGCCCATAACATCACACTCTGTGCACCGCAATGCGCATTTACGGCATCACGGCACAGGGCATCACAAATAATTCATATTTCTTAATTCATAATTCTCATTTATTTTGTAACTTTGCAAATCGGTGAAGCATGGCACAAAATTTGCCACTGTTTAGCCTGTTAGATATTCACACTATAAACACATTAATCTCATGAAACAAGCCATATACATTGCTCTCATCGTAACTATTACAATGATGGGGCTACAGTGCAACGCTAAGGACAAGCTCGAAGCACAAGCCTACCCCATCAATTACACCGAGCTACAGAACTATCTGGTGAAAAGCCACATGGTGACTAAGAAAACCCAAAACGTGATTATCGATAACGAGGAACAATTCAATAAGTACTTTGAAGAAGCCATCGTGATGGGGCGTAACGGACAAGCCCCACAAGTCGATTTCAAGACACAATATGTGCTGGCCGTCATCCTGCCGCGCACCAACCGCGCCACGGCAGTCATTCCCGGCGAAATATCGCAGGTGGGCAACACCGTGTTCTTCAACTACCGGGTGAGAAAGGGCAACAAGCAGGAATACACCGTGGTGCCTTTCACCGCCGTGATTATCGACAAACCGGCCGTTGACACCCAAATGGAATTCATCTTCAAGAAAAAATAACACACTCAAATCACCCACACAGCTATGCAAGGAGAATACACCTATAAACATCCCCACCCCGCCGTCACCACCGACTGCGTGGTCTTCGGGTTCGACGGCGTCAGGCTCAACGTGTTGCTCATCCAGCGCGGAGCGGAGCCATATAAAGGCTGCTGGGCATTCCCTGGAGGATTTCTCGACATCGATGAGGATGCGCCCGACGGCGCACGCCGCGAGCTGATGGAGGAGACCGGACTGGCTGTGACCAACGTCGAGCAATTAGGCGCCTTCACGCAGCCACAACGCGACCCACGTGAGAGGGTGATTTCGATTGCCTATTTCACTCTCATTCGCACCACCGACGTCGCCGGGGGCGACGATGCAGCGCAGGCACAGTGGTTCCCCATCAACAAACTGCCCGAACTGGCATTCGACCACCAGATGATTTTCGAGCAGGCACTCGAGCGAATGTCGCACTTCCTCAAGCTCAAGACCGGAAATTTCATGAGCAGCGACTTCACCTACGAGGAAATAGACATGATTTATTACCACACCTTGACACGCTAATTGAAAATCTTTGGCTATGGCCAGGATTTCCATATAAATTTATAATGAGGCAATTAATGCGCCTCATTATATTTGTTTTTATTAACACTCTAATTAAATCTCTATGAAAAAAATCTTTACCCTGACACTTTTAGCCGGCGCACTCATAGCACAGGCCAAAGTTTACACCCTTGCCGACCTGGCTCAAATAGTAGGCACAACCGAAAACTCCTATGCCAGCGGCGATGAGACTGTCACCGAAACAATAGGCATCAGCGTTGACGGAAACGTATATACGCTCACATTGCCCACCAAGCTGGCCGACGGCGTTTCGGGCATCGGGTTCGACGACAACAACATAGTGCTTTCAAAGTCCTACCTCACACTCATCGAGGGCAACGACCTCACTATCGGCCAGGACGAGACCTTGCTCTTTGCCGGCGCAGGCATGATCGAAATGAGCGGCACACTCACGGCCACCAATGCCACATTTGGTGCTGCCGAGGGTAGCGAAGCCACGGCCAAGGGTTTCCGCATCTTTGGCGACAACACCAGTGCCACGATAAGCGGATGCACATTCGACAAAGTGGGGCTTAACTTCGGCAGCACTAACGGCTGTCTGAAAGTTGAAGATTGCACATTCAACGAGCACAACAGCAAGAGTGGCAACTCGGCCATCAACTTCACCAGCTCATGCACAGGCAATGAGATTAAAAACTGCATATTCACCGACAATCAGCTGTCATCAGTAGCCTCAGGCGCAAACGCGGGCGTTGGGATCACCATCACAGAGTGTACTATCACCAAAAGCATTACAAGCACTCGCCTTTACCCGGCAATTAACCTGAGTATCAACAACAACGACATTATTATCGATGGGAACTTCATTTCAGGCCCGGCCGAGAACACCCGGGCAGGAGGCATCGCTGTGAGCAACTTGCTGGGCACATCAACGGCCGGGACCATCTATGTGCGTAACAACCATGTGCAGGACTGCTCCTACGGCATCACACTGACCGGAGGCGGAAACATCCGCATCGAGGAAAACACTGTGCTTAACAACAAGTACATCGCCAATGCCAACGCCGGCGGCAGCGGCATCAACATCACCTGCAACGGCGCAACGAATGAGGCCAACGCCTACTTGCGTGCAAACACCATCCAGGGCAACCTGTGGGGAGTGACTGTGATTGGAAATGCCAGCACACCCAACACACATGTCAATGCAGGCTATGTGGGCAACAACCGCAATGACGTTGAGTTTAACCCCGGAGAGAACGTGTTTATCGACAACGGAAACGGAGGCATGCTCTACGACTGGTATAACAACACTCTCTCGGAGAGCTTCGCACAAGGCAACAAGTGGAACGTGACCGAGCAAACCGAAGAACTCATCGAGAACGTGATTGTGCATCAGGCCGACATCGCAACGTTAGGCATCGTTCACTTCATGCCTCCCTACAGAGCCAACACGGCCATCACCGACATCGAAGCAAGTGCCGACAAGGACAGCAACCGCTACTACAACATCAACGGCCAGCAACTGACCAATCCCGCCGCAGGCATCTACATCAAGGACGGCCGCAAGGTGATTGTGAAGTAACGGCACACCCTGAATAGTAGTATCCATAAACTAAAGAACCGAGCCATAGCTGCCCGGTTCTTTAGTTTTACACTGTGTGAACGACAGAGAAAAACTTATGCATCATTCGGCTTAAGGCCGGTAACGTAATCCTTGACCTGCGCCATGAGCCAGCGAGGCGTTGAGGTGGCACCACAGATGCCTATGCTCAGCCGGCCCGCAAGCCACGCGGGGTCTATTTCTGTTTCATTGCTGATCAGGTGAGAATTAGCATTAGCGGCAAGGCATTCGGCAAACAGGATGCGACCGTTACTGCTCTTGCTGCCACACACAAAGAGTATGAGCTCATGCCGGCTGGCAAACTCGCGGATTTGTGGAATGCGGTTGGCCACCGAGCGGCAAATGGTATCGTAATACTCAAACTTAACACCGCGTTTCATGCGCTGCTTGATTTCCTCCACAATCTGCTTGAAACCCTGCAGCGACTTGGTGGTCTGTGAGTAAAGGATTACCGGCCGCGAATAGTCTATCTTGTCAATCTCATCCACGCTCTCGATGACAAGGGCAGTGCCGTCGGTCTGACCTACCAGGCCATTGACTTCGGCATGACCACGCTTGCCATAGATCACTATTTGTGGCTTCTCCTCGCCACCACCCTCGTCATAGGATTGCGCTATGCGCTGCTGCAGCTTGAGCACCACAGGGCATGTGGCATCGATGATTTCAATATTATTGCGTCGAGCTATCGCGTAGGTCTCAGGCGGCTCGCCATGCGCACGAAGCAACACCTTGACGTCGTGCAACTCGCGCAGCTGATCGTGAGTGATGGTCTCCAGCCCTGTTTCTTCCAGGCGAGCCACCTCGTTAGAGTTGTGCACAATGTCGCCAAGGCAATACAGATGCCCTGACTTCTTCAACTCCTCTTCAGCTTTGCTAATGGCAGTAGTCACACCAAAGCAGAACCCCGAACCTTTATCAATCTCAATCATATTCTTTTTAGTAAACAAGTAAACAAGCAGACAAGTAAACGAGTAAACAAGCAGACAAGTAAACGAGTAAACAAGCGGGCTAACGCTTTTTTAATTATGAATAATGAATGCAGGCAAGCCGTCAAGTAGTGCCAAGCATTGCTTGGTAGCCCTTTTCTCCTTACACCTTACACCTTAACCGCATTTTCGTACTGCTCCAGCAGCCAGCGGTTTTGCTCGTCGATGGTCATGTGCGAGTTGTCGAGCACCAGGGCATCGTCGGCCTGCCGCAGCGGGCTCTCCTTGCGCGTGGTGTCGATGCGGTCGCGCTCGGTGACGTTGTGCAGCACTTCGTCAAACGTCACCGAGGTGTCACCTTTAGCCCTCAGCTCGTCGTAGCGGCGCTGGGCACGCACCTGAGCACTGGCAGTGACAAACACCTTCATCTCGGCCTGTGGAAACACCACCGTGCCAATGTCGCGGCCATCCATCACAATGCCTTTTTCCACACCCATGGCCTGCTGCTGACGCACCATGTCGCGCCGCACAAAGCCTATGGCCGCTATAATGCTCACCTTGTCACTCACACGCATCGAGCGTATCTCGGCCTCCACATTGCGGCCATTGAGATAGGTCTCGTTACGACCTTCGGCACCGGCCTTGAAGGTGATTTTCACCTGTGGCAGTGCAGCCTCGAGGGCTGCCAGATCAACACTGTCGCCACTGAACATATCATGCTCCAGAGCATAGAGTGTCACGGCACGGTACATGGCACCGGTGTCGATATAGGCATAACCTATGGCTCTAGCCAGAGTCTTGGCCATAGTGCTCTTGCCGGTAGATGAATAGCCGTCGATGGCTATGATTATCTTACGTTTCATTATACTTTGAGAGGTCTATTTTTTTTGCGAAGTTACTACATTTTTCCCTACTTTGAGCGATTTTCGCCCATTTTCTTGGTAAGCACAAAAAAAATCTCTACCTTAGAGCCGAAAATTAAACAACATTTTTAACCACATCCAAAACTCAAAACTATGGGACTATTCAAAAACATCATTGAAGCGGCCTCACATGCCGCCCAGCCCCAAAATCCCTACGGCTACCCGCAGCAAGGCTATCAGCAGCCTTACCAGCAGGGTTACCCACAGCAGCAACAGGGATTAGGCGGAATGTTAGGTTCGGTTCTCAACAAGCTCGGCGCCAACAACCCACAGATGCAGCAGCAAATGCAACAGGGCTACCAGCAGCAGGGCTTCCAGCAGCAAGGGTTCCAGCAGCAGCCCTACGGGCAGCAAGGCTACCCACAGCAGCAAGGTTACCAGCAGGGCTACCCACAGCAGGGCTACCAGCAGGGTTACCCGCAGCAAGGCTATCCTCAGCAGCAAGGCTACCAGCAAGGTTACCCGCAGCAGGGCTATCAGCAGGGTTACCCACAGCAAGGCTACCAGCAGGGCTACCCACAGCAAGGCTACCAGCAGCAGCCCTACGGACAACAGCCGCAGCAAGCTGCCGCAGGCAACTACAAGACTTTCCAAAAGTCGGCTGCAAGCCAGACACAGCAGCAGGCCAACCGGCCGGCCGGCTACCAGCAGCAGCAACAGCCCACGCAGCAGGCCCAGCAGGGACGCTTCCAGCACAGCACACAGGCACAGCAACAGCAGTCCACACAGTATCAGAACCAGCAGCCCACGGGACCACTGCCACCCATGCCCGACTATAACCAGCTGAGCGATGTGGCCAAGGGAGTGATCTCGGTCATCAACATGGCAAGTAACTCAATGAACTACCAACGCTAATAACCCTCACACATTTTTCACTATGGAACAGAATTATCAAGCAATAGAACAAGTGGTGAGACTGGCTGCCAAGACAGGCCTCTATTTTGCAAGCGTTGACGGCAACTACTCGGCCGCCGAACGGCAGTTTATCGAGAACTACAAGAACCGTCTGGCACAGGTGGGACCGGTGAGCGATGTACAGAACATCTTTGACCAGATTTGGCAGAAACCGGTATCACTCTCCGAGGTGATCAACGACACCAAATCGCTGCTGCAGCTCATGCCCACAGCAGCCGACCGTCAGGCCGTAGTCGTCACACTGGCCAACTACATACAGCGCATCATCATGGCCGACGGCATGGAGCACCCAGCCGAGCGCGAAGCACTCAACACATGGCTCAAGTCGCTCACATAAAGTGATGCCCCACTACCTCAAAAAGCCGGCACGGTTGAGCCGGCTTTTTTTGTAGCCCATAGCACCGCATCAACCTCCACTCCACCCCATCAAAAAAGGGCTGGCGCCATCATAGCGCCAGCCCTTTTCGGCTGTTGAATTATGATTTACTCAGGCCTCAGCCCAATTCATAATTGCTCATTATTAATTCCTCAGGCGTCAGCCACTTGTAGCTCGTAGCTGCGAAGTCGCGCCAGCTCCCCTGTAGCTGCTCAGGCGCGCCAGCTCCCCCTCTAAGTTAGAGGGGGTTAGGGGGAGTGTGTGCATCGGTGCATTGCGAAAACCGCACCGCCTTCGGACATGCACAGCGCCGCGGAATGGCCGCCTGGCGGCGGGAAATTAATCATAATTTAATTCAAAATTAAACAAATACTCTTTGGGGAAATTTGTTTATTATTTGGAAAATTTCCCACGCAAAGCGTGGCTCCTTATCTCTGATATGTGCCACTGCTTCGGTCACACTCCCCCGTGCCCCCTCTAACTTAGAGGGGGAGCTGCTTACGCACTTATTTACTGAGTGAATTCTCATCTTACTCACATTAATTCATACTTCATAATTCTGAATCAGCTAAGGCGTCAGCCCAATTCATAATTCATAATTCTTAATTACTTCACAATCTTGCTGGTCGAAGTAGTGCCATCGGTGTAGCGAGTCACCACCACGTTCACACCCTCAAACGGAGTGCTCGACATTGCACCAGTCATGTTGTAGTAAGTAACGCTGCTCACGTTGTTGCCACCGTTCATGTTCACGTCGTCGATGCCGGTAATGATCTGGCTCATTGGAACCACGATCTGCTTTTCTACGACGTAGTAGAGACGGTCGCTGTCGGTCGGACGAGCTGTACGGCTTGCAGTACCGGTCTTCTTGTAATACATGCGTGCAACCAGCTTGACATTGTTCAAATCGTTAGAAGCAACGAATGCCCAATTATCCTTTCTTTCAACAGCACCCTCACCGCCAACGTGAGTGTCTTTACCTTCATAGAGAGGACGATCCATCTTTGCAGTCAAATTGAAGTCCTCATCGAAGTCCCATGCCGGAGCTTCGTCATCATAATCAACCCACAAGCGGTAGTTATAGAGCTGATAGCCTGTTGCGGCCGGTAATTCGCTTGTCAGGTCAACCTCGGGGTTATAGACAGCATAGGTCACGCCATCCTGCTTGAAAGTGAACTCGCTCTTGTAGCACTTGCTTGAGCTGAAATCTACCGAGCCGTTCTTCTCTACCTGCTGCATTGCCGAACCATAGGTGTTGCCCTCAGAGCGAACAACGCCGTCATCACCGACACCATTAGCAACAGTTACAGGCAAGTAATATTCGTTTTCAGTGGCTGGGTACATAGGTAACCACATACCGTCGATGTTACCCAGCGACTCATCGCGGACAAACTCGTAACGGCCATTATAGGTACCAGTACTGTTGACAGAGTAATCACCATCAGATTCATGATTAGCGGATGCCACGTGATTATCAGGAGTAATGCCAGTTGTGCTAGCGCTGGTGTTCTTATATAATTTGTAACCAGTAACAGCAGGGTCGGCATAGGCCAAAACGTTAACATCGGTTTGTGCTCCGGCATTCATGGCAACGAGGCTGCGGTCGGTGTCTTCGTCAACCTGCTTCTGGGTGTAGGCCTTCACGTTCATCGATGACTTGTAGATGCCAACAGTGTCGATGTTGCTCACACCAGTGCCACCACCGTAGATATTGATGTAACGGGTTCTGTTGAAGTCGGCACCGGTAGATACCAACCTGATAATTACGCCCATAGGCACTTGCTCAGCTGCAGTGTTTACAGGTATTGAATCCAACAGAGGCACTGTCCAAGAGTAGTCCTTAAACTCCTCCTTAGCGATAATCTGCTCAACGCCATTCACGCTCATGGCCTTGTAGTTATCGGCATTAAATCCGCTACCCGACAGGGTGGTGTTGACAACCACAGTCACAGGACCGGTAATGCCACGCTCATCGAAGAAAGACTTCTTGATGTAGAGATCATAGTAGTAAAAGGTTTCGTTTCCATCTGCCTCTGTGTTTGGACCGGCATACATGCCAAATTCCCATCCTACGGGTGGATGGAAACCCCATGCATCAGTGTTTTCTTTCACATACTCAGCAGTAAGTGAAGTTAAAACATCGCCATACTGGCCCACGCCACGAATCTGGAAATTGTAGTGGTCGGGGTGAGAGTTGGTGGCTGTATTGGCCGACCAAGTGTCGTTCACATAGTCAATCACACCTTCAAGGTCAACGAGCTCGTTAATGTCGTTGTAGATCTTCTCGGTGTAGTTGAGAGTGGTGTTGTGCGAATAGCTGGGATGCACGGGCATACCATCCTCGGTGTAGTATTCAACCGAAGGAGTCACCTTGATGGGAGCATCCATTGCATTAACCGACGGATTGCTCGAAGGCTGACCCTCGGCAAAGAGGTTAATAGTGGCAAAACGGAACTCTGTGCCATAGTCGTCGATTGCGTAGAACTCAAACAGGTTGTTACCCGGACGCAGGTCGCCGGCCTTGATCTTCTTGGCGGGATCGTCAGGCTGAGCCATTTTGAATCGCATGTCATAGCAGTTGAGCTGCTGGGGAGTGGTGTTGCCGTTGGCAGTGTCAATGAAGTTGGGCTCATAGATACTGCGCTTGTCAACAGTAACCAACTTAACCACCTCATTATCGTCACCGCTTGGTTCGGGCGACTCTTCAACAGCCTTACCGGTCAGTTCGCAAGTGTAAGCAGCGATAGCATCACCGGCCTCGGGGAACGAGATGGTGATGGTGTTGCTGTGTTCACCAAGCTCGGTGGGAGCATAGTTAATGCTAATGGTTGCGCTTTCGCCGGCTGCAAGAGGAGCAGCGGTGTAGGTGGTTGAGAACGGAGCCTCAATACCGCTCAGGGTAGGAGTAACAGCCTGTGTACCATTGTTGGTAATAGTAAGGGTCCAAACATTTGAGCTGTTAACCAATACGTTACCATAGTTGTGTGCACCTGAGTTGTCGCTGATGGTCACAGCATAGTCAACCGCGGGAGCGGTAGCGGTACCATTGAGAGCTATAGTCACATCCTCGGCGCCGGTGCTCGAGAGAGTGAGCGTGGCAGTGTGATTGCCGGCAGCAGCGGGGTTATAAGTGATGGTTACCACACCATTTTCCAGAACTGCGCTGAAGGCATCATCGCCGCTGACAGTGGCAGTGATAGCGTCGGTCAGGTTCTCACCGGTAACGTTAACAGTAGCAGTTACAGGAGTACCAACCTCGGTGCTGAAAGCCTCTACAGTAGCAGGATCAACGGTGATAACGGGAGTGGCTGGAGTCTCGCTGTCCTCGTATCCAAATGTGGTCTTGGGAAAGAAGGTGTTTCCTCCAGATTTATTTCCAACATTTCCGGCATAACTAATTCTATCTGCCAATGTTTTTCCATACCAGTTAATGGCTTGATAACGAGTGCTATGCGATGTTGGAGAAGCAGTCTTTACTCTTACTTGAACAGCAAGATTTATATTGCCACTATAAGCAAATGGAGTTGAGAAGTTGAATGCCAATTCAGTCTCACCACCAACAACTGTGTATTCACCTAATGGAGAGCCATCAAAGCTCAAAGGCTGTGAAACGTATTCACCAGGCATTTCATCATAGTCTGTCTCCATTAAATAAACCTCAAGGACAGTACCACCAATATTTGATTCGTTAAATGTTGTGCCTGAATAGAATTTAACACTTGTGATATTATGTCCTGCAAGAAGACTTAAATCATTCTTGTCATAAATGATTTGGCCATATGCACCTTGAGTATCAAAATAAGTACCCTCAATAGGAATTGGTTTGGCTTGAGGAGTTCCATCTTCTGCTACAGTCACCTCTTTAGGAGCCTCTGCTGCATTACCAGAGAGGGTTACGTTTGTAGATTCACCATTAATTGTAACTACAAGTGTAGCATTGTCACTACCAACTGTTGCACGATTGTAGGTAACAATGAAATCTTTAGTTTGACGTGCAGGTATCTCGGTAGCTGCCTCAATGCTAAATGGAGCATTAAGAGCGCTGAACGTAGGAGTGAAAGGCTGATTACCAGTGTTCTTTATTGAGACAACATCAGTCTTTGCAACACCAGCATAAGTATTGAATTCCAAATTTGTAGTTAATACTTCACCTGAAGTAACTGGTTCTACTGAACCTGCCTCGTAAGTGAAAGTGATTTTGGGCAAATAATTTCCTGTTGTTGAACTTTGTTCTACACCTGAACTATTATTATTAGCATAGCGTGAAGCACCTGTTGCAGATGAAGCTAACCAATAAACAGACCCATATTTACCATTTGAGTTTCTTGACCATGATGCATCAATCAAAAGATTGCCACCATCATAAGAATACTCGCTGTCGAATTCTAAAGTAACCGATGTGTTACCAGACCAAATATTACCAGTTGTTGTCACTGTTGTTAATCCATCGGTAAGAAAACTAGATAATGTTGTGCCATCAGGTTGCCCCAACTTAATTGTTAAAGGGTTGTTTTCAGAACCACTTGATGCACTGATATTACCATTAGCATAAAAGGTAATTGCAGTAATCTTTGCTCCTGCTGGCAAACCTGCTTCTTCTAATGTGGTTTGTGAATAAACCATCTGACTATGGTATCCATAATCTCCGTACATGCCATTCAAAGGCACTGTGTTTGTAGTAGACGAACCACCTACATCCGCTGTTTCGGCTTGGGCTATGGGGATAGCCAAGGCCACGAGCATGAAGGTTAATAATAATCTTAATTGTTTGTGTTTCATATGTGTAAATGTTTGGTTAATAATCAGCTAAGCATTCCACAAAATACAATATCATACTCTTGCCACCAAAATCTATTTTCCTGTAAATAAATCGTTTATAAATCCTCTAAGATTTTATGGCATTAAATAAAGCGTCCAAATTTACAACTGATTAAATGAACTGCCAAAATTTTATAGTGAAAATTTATCAACATTTCTGTATATGTCCGCTTGCAGTAACGTGCATAAAATTACCACATTCCGCATCAATTCAGCGATTACCCGCCCCCCAAAACCATTAGTTAAATAATCTTAAGAGCAAGTTTAGGTTCCGCCCATTTGACATCAGCAATTATAGACCTGCTCTGGCGAATTTCCACCTGTTCATCTGTTCTGGCGGATTTGTAATCCGCCAGCATTGAGTCAAGGGATTTATAATCCCTTAGCGGATTAAAAATCCGCTACTAAGCCCGTCGGGATTTGAAATCCCGACGAAAGAAAAATCCCGACGAACGAAAAGTCACGACGAAAGAAAAACCACGACAAACGGGAACGCACGCGGCTGCACTCCCACCGGTTCATCGGCAAAATAGTGATAAACCTCTATTATTTTCGGCTAAAAGTAGATTGAACTTGCGTAAAACCAAAGTGATTATTATCTTTGGGCATTAATTTGAACTACTATGGCAAAATTTTCACGACGCGAACTGATAATCCATGTGCTGTGCTGGGGCATAGTGCTGTTCTTCCCGCTACTGTTCTACCACCCCAACGACACGGGCAACATGATGAGTGCACGCTTCCTGCGCGGATTAGGCGGCCCGCTGAGCTACATGATTCTTTTCTACATCAACTACTTGTGGCTCATCCCGCGCTTCTACTTCCGCGACCGCAAAAAGGCATTCTTCATCATCAACATTATGGCCATAGCCATGTGCTTAGCATTCATGATTGAGTGGTGGCACTTGATGAACGCCATCGTCAACTCCAGCCCGCAGTCTGGTCCCGGCGGACCGGTTCGCCACAAGCCGCCGCGCTTCCACATGCTGTTCTATAACACCTTGTCGATGGTGATGGTGGTGGGACTGAGCCTGTCGGTGAGCATGAGTCGCCGATGGCAACACATCGAGGAGGCACGCCATGCCGCCGAGCAAAGCCGCACCAAGGCCGAGCTGAGCAACCTGCGCAACCAGCTCAACCCGCACTTCCTGCTCAACACGCTCAACAACATCTATGCGCTCATCGCCTTCGACACCGACAAGGCACAGACTGCCGTCGAAGAGCTATCGCGACTGCTGCGGCATGTGCTCTACGACAACCGGCAACCATTCGTGCCACTATATAAAGAGGTGGAGTTTATGCGCAACTACATCGAACTGATGAAGATACGCGTCACCAGCGGAGTGACCATCGACACACGCATCAACGTTGCCGACGACGATGCCACACCCATAGCGCCGCTCATCTTCATCTCACTCATCGAAAATGCCTTCAAACACGGCATCTCGCCCAACGGCAACGGCAACATCTCCATCGAGCTCGACCAGAACGATGGAGTGGTGAGCTGCTGCATCACCAACACCTACTACCCCAAGCGCGACAACGACAAGAGCGGCAGCGGCATAGGGCTGGAGCAGGTGAGCAAGCGACTCGAACTCATCTACCCGGGAGCCTACACATGGCAGCGAGGCACCACCGACGACAAATCAACCTACTTCTCCAAAATCACAATCCACACCCACAATGACAACAATCAGATGCGCAATAGTTGACGACGAGCCGCTGGCAGTGGAACTGCTGGCCAGCTACGTCAACAAAATCCCGTTTATGGAACTCACGGGTAAATATTCCAACGCCACCGACGCCCTGAAAGGCATTGCCGACGCGCCGGTTGACCTGCTGTTTCTCGACATACAGATGCCCGAGCTCAACGGCTTAGAGCTGTCGCGCATGCTGCCTGAGACCACACGCGTGGTGTTCACCACCGCCTTCGAGCAGTATGCCCTCGACGGCTACCGCATCAACGCCCTCGACTACTTGCTCAAGCCCATCACCTACCCCACCTTTCTCGAGGCCTGCAACAAGGCGCTGAAGTGGTTCTCCCTCACCCGCCAGCCCGAACCGGCTGCCGCAGCACCGGTGCCGCAGCCCGAGGAGCCAAACTCCATTTTCGTCAAGAGCGAGTATAAACTGCTACAAATCAAGCTCGACGACATACGCTACATCGAAGGACTCAAAGACTATGTGAAAATCTACACCGAGCAGAGCCAGCACCCCATCCTCTCGCTGATGAACATGAAGGCCATGGAGCAGATGCTGCCGCCGTCGCGCTTCATGCGCGTGCACCGCTCGTTCATTGTGTCGAAGGAGAAGATACGCGAGATCGACCGCGGCCGCATCGTGTTCGGCGACGTTTACATCCCCGTGGGCGACAGCTACAAGGCCACCTTCCAGGCCTTCATCGCCTCCCGCTCATAACGCCACGCCCATTTTTGTCTTTGGCAAAATACGCCCATTTGGTCCAAATCTTGTTAATCATATGGCTTTAGCATGCAATATCAGTCAATTAAGCTACAACCACAACCTTGCACCAATTAAAAATGCCCTGAAAGGGCTGCGAGCACCCAGCCCAGGGCAACGCCCTGGGTAACAGGCATTACAATAAAAATTCGCCCTGAAAGGGCAAAAGCAAAAATTATGTCACAATCACTTTGTAAAATTTACCTTCACATCATTTTTCATACAAAAACCACGAGTCCTACAATAGATGAAATTCATTGGGCTCGACTACATAGCTATATAGGTCAGCTCGTTAATTCAACTGAATGCAAAGTTATTAGAGTTGGTGGTGTCGGCGACCACATACACGTAGTGTGCACGCTTTCCCGTAACGAAACTGTTGCACATCTCGTAGAGGAAATTAAACGAAACAGTAGTCGCTGGATCAAGGGATTGGATAAAAAGTATGAAACATTTGCGTGGCAAGGAGGTTATGCAGCATTTTCAATTAGTCAATCAATCGTTACAAGGACTATTGAATACGTAAACAATCAGAAGCAGCATCATCAAAAGTTCTCATTCAAGGAAGAGTATTTGAAATTTTTGAAAAAATACAACGTTGATTTCGATGAAAGATATGCATTTTCTGATTGAAACCATAGCTTTTGCCCTTTCAGGGCGATTACAACCACGCACAATACGACCCAGGGCGTTGCCCTGGGCTGAGGGCTTATAGCCCTTACAGGGCTTTTCCCCGCTCAACGGGAGGGGCTGCACCCCTCTTGCATGGTGCTAAGCATGGTTACTGGCTCTCCGAGCCACAGCTGTACCCTTCTTGCTTGGTGCAGTAGCAAGAATCATCGATGCACAACAAGCAGTTTAGGCATCCGGCCATCACATTTATTCTCAAAACTTGGATATTACAGAAATTTCGATATCGCACAACGCGATAAATCAAGATTTTTAGCTAATTTTGCACTACAATAATTGTAATTCATAATGCCACACAAAATGTCAACAGCACAACTAACATCCGAAATATTTCGCCAAATGAGCCTTATCGCCGAGGATGAAGGCAAGCTAAAGCGTGCCCTGAAAGCCCTCAAGCGCATCACCGCCACAAAGCCCGACCCCACACTCATGACCGAGGAGGACTTTGTAGAACGTGTTAAGAATGCCGAAAAAGGACCCAGGGCAACAATGCAGCCAAATGAAAACCTTACCGATTTCCTAAAGCGTCAAGGTTATGCAATATAGTGTGCAACTACACAAACAAGCCCAGGATGACTTGGCACGTCTTGCAAAGAGTGAGCCCAAAGCCTTCATGAAAGCCCAACTCTTTATTGAAGAGCTAAAAGAGCATCCCACATGGGGCTCAGGTCATCCCGAGCAGCTCAAAGGAGATTTAGCCGGCAAATGGAGCAGACAAATCACGAAAAAACATCGAATTGTCTATGAAATCAATGACAACGAGGTGGTTGTAATTGTGATTACCGCCTATGGTCACTATGGCGATAAATAATTCAAGTCTCTGATACCTCAGAAACTTGATGTTTAGAGTGGATTGTTTAGAGTTTATAGAGGCTAACGTCTTAATAATTCAAGTCTATATAGTTCAAAACTTTACAAACTTCAACAAATAGATTGGGAAACGAAAAAAGCGCAGCCGCAAAGCCGCGCTTTTTCCGTTTAAGCGAGTGTGAGCCGGGAGACCCACACTCGGTTACAAAAGCAGTGCTTACTCAAGCACCTTGGTTACCTCGCAGATGCTCTTTACCTCGGTGCGGTCGTTGTGCTCTACCCACACGCGACCCAGCTCGTTGTCCACCTTGGTCACCTTGTAGTCGGGCTGATAAGTGGTGGCAAAGCGTCCCCACACCACATCGCCGGCCTTGATGTTCTCCTTGAAGGGGACAAGCTTCACATCGGCTTTGTTGTAGGCCTCAACCCTTGCACCCTGGCAATAGGCAAGCACCTTGTCGCCCTCTACACGGATGAGTGTTGCCACCATCCAGCGATTGTCCTTCTTGCAAGCAATCTGTGCTCCGGGCTGCCACTCGCCGTCGGTGAGCACGTTGAAGCTGCCGGGCTTGAGTTGCTTGTCACCATGTTTCTGTGCCATGCCGGGCTTTGCCGGGTCGTCGCTGTAGTCCAGGTCCAGATAATCTACGATAGGCTCAGCGGGATTGCTGGCATCTTTCACGATGGCACGCTCCAAGCCGCTACCACTCTGCCACCAAGTGAGCAGGATGTCGCCCTTCTTGGCCTTTGCATCCTTGTCAAGTGGGATGATAAGGGCATTAGGAATTTGGTCGCCACCCATCTTCGACGTCTTGTCGCCCACTTCTTGCAACTGCGAGTTGTAGAAGATCAGGGTAGCCGTGGTCAGGTCTTTACCGTCCTTCACGGCACCGGGGTAGAACGTGTAGGGAGCCAAGGCCATCTGACCGGGCTCGGCATCAAGTTTCACATCCTGGGGGAAGTCCCAGGGGAAGGGGTTGGTAGCGGCAGTCTCGCCTTCTGCTACCTGTTCGGTGGCAGTGCTGTCGGTACCTTCAACATTGCTCTCGGCATTGCCGCTGCAGCTAACGAATGTAAATGCAGCAGCAACGATTGCTAAACTCAATACTTCTTTTTTCATTTTGATTAAGTAAATTATTTGTTATTAATTCGTTAAAGCTCAAACTGATGAGTAATGAATAATGAGTAATGAATAATTAATAATTAATAATGAATAATCAGCTCAGTCGCGCCAGCTCCCCTGTTGCTGCTCAGGCGCGCCAGCTCCCCTGTAGCTGCTCAGGCGCGTCAGCTCCCCCTCTAAGTTAGAGGAGGTTAGGGGGGAGTGTGTGCATCGGTGCATTGCGAAAACCGCACCGTCTTCGGACATGCACAGCGCCGCGGAATGGCCGCCTGGCGGCGGGAAATTAATCATAATTTAATTCAAAATTAAACAAATACTCTTTGGGGAAATTTGTTTATAATTTGGAAAATTTCCCACGCAAAGCGTGGCTCCTTATCTCTGATATGTGCCACTGCTTCGGTCACACTCCCCCGTGCCCCCTCTAACTTAGAGGGGGAGCTGCTTACGCATTTATTTACTGAGCGAATTCTCATCTTACTCACATTAATTCATAATTCTGAATTACCGAGGCGCCAGCCACCCAATTCATAATTCATAATTCTTAATTACTCAGGCGTCAGCCCGCTTGTTTACTCGTTTACTTGTTTACTCGTTTACTAAAAGAATTCTACGAATTCAGAATTATATTAATCACTTCGTTCACGTCGTCAACGTCAACCAGGCCGCTGCCGTCAACGTCGGCCTCGCCGCTATAGTCACTGGCCGGGTTCTTTTCAAGGATGATGTTGATAATAGCATTCACGTCGTCGATATCAACAATGCCGCTGCCGTCAACGTCGCCACGCAGGCCCACGCTCGGCGTGCCGGCAACAATCTCGATTTCGCCGGTATATTGCATCCAGCCGCCGTCAAGCACTATGGTACCATCCGACACAACACCGTTCTCGGGTTTGGCAATGTAGCAGTTGTTGAGGTTGAGAGTAGATGCACTGATGGAGCCGTTTGAGGTATAGATGTTTGCATTGTCGATGGTGAGATTGACCATGGCAAGGCTACTCATAGCAGAAATCGAGCCGCTCGTTGCTGTTCCACTGTCATTGATGATGATGGTAACATCTTTGATTGTCGTCGATACATTGTTAACTGACCGGTCGCACGCCAGCTGGATGGCTTGTTTGCCCTTCGAGTTGATGGTCACTGTGCCCGTGCCGGTGATGGTCACGTTATCGCAATCTAAGATATTAATACTTCTATAATCATTCTCCCAGCCATTGGTGATCACATTATTGCCGTTGAACACAATGGTCAAGCCCGGGATCTCTGCCTTCAAGTTATTATTATTTGCCGTGAGGTTGGCATCGGTGAGCGTCAGCGTGTTGGTGGTGGCATTGTAGCTGCATGTGCCGTCGCCAAGGATGTCGTTGGCATTGACGCTGGTAACCTGCACACCGCCAACGTACAACTCGAAGTTCTTAGTACCCACTTCTACCGTGGTGCCGGCTATCAGGTTGCCATCGGTGCCAACCACGCCGTTAGCCGTTGCACTCCAGGTGGCGCCTTCGGGTTTAAGGATTGCGTAGTTGTTAAGGTTGAAAGCCTTCAGTAAAGCCACACTGGCTGTGTTACCTATCGACAGTAGCTTTCCACCCTCCATGTTGAACGAGCCATTGCGTGCTATTGTTCCCCTGATGCCGTAGGTCTCACCACGTGCATCGAGCGTGCCATTCTTAACAGTGAGCGCGTTGTCGCACGTGAGCCACACGGCGGCTCCCTGCAGCGAGTTCAGGCGAAGGGTGCGGGTGGCCGCATCGGGACAGTAGGTGGCCGGGGCATTGAGCTTCAGCACGGTGCCGGCATAGCTCACATTGTTCAGGTTGGTACCCGTTGACTTGATTTTAAGTCCGTCGATGTCGTTCTCGATAAAGGGGACACTAACGTTGGTGCAATTCACCGTGTTGCGGCCGAAGCCGTCGAACGTCAGCGTCTTATAGCCGTCAAATTTCACAGCACTGGCAAACGAGTTGTTGCCCAAGATGCGGGTCATGTCCTGCAGGTGATAGTCGGTCAGGGCAATGCCTAAGATCTTCAGGCCGTAGGTGTTGCCCACCCAGCCTATCTCGGCGCTCTTGGCTACGTTGCCATCGGCGTCGATTAGGTTGTAGTTGTAGCCTTGCTTGGTCAGCCGCTCGCCGTGACGGAAGCCGTAGGTGTTGTCGCCAGAAGTGTATTTATACTCTATCGGGGTCACTCCCGCACCGCCACCAAAGCTCAGGGCACCATTAGTTCCGGTGAGCTTGGTCACACAATTCTGATAATAGATATGGCCATAGTCGCCAAGGAATGCCCAGCCATCGCTGGCATTGACCGTGAGCAGGGCGGAATCGTTGGGACCAGAGCCGTAGCTGTCGCCGGTGATGGTGAACGTGTAGTTGCCCGAGGCGTTGGCGTCGGCACTGGCCATGGCCATGTTGTGGTAGATGCCGCTGCGGGTGTTCATCGTCAGGGAAGCGCCTTGAAGGAGGAGCAACTTCATGTTGGCCTTGTTATTGTCGATACCTATCGTTGCGCTGCCGCCAAACGTGTTGTTCCCGGAAAAGGAAAGCTTGAGATTGTTGATGCCGGGGGCTACAGTGCCATCGGTCAGGCTGTGGTTGCCGTTCTTCACTATTGCACCACCGCTATATTCTATATTGGCACCTCTGAAATAAAGTTCATTGGCTTGGGGGTAGTATTCTACGGTACCGCTCTTGAGGTAGCCGAGGTTTTTTAGTATGGTGCTGAGATTAAGATTAGAAGCAATGTCGGCATTGACCTGCACGCCGCACACATACAGCGGGTATAGCTCGGGACCCACGGTGAAGGTGCTTACCGAATTTCCACTTTCATTACACATTGTGTAAATGTCATGTTCAATACCTATTTTACAATTTTCGGGGTCTGTTACTCGATTGTTTGAAAGATCCATCGCTGTCGTGCCTTCGTGCATGCAAGCATAGGGCCGACCTGTGGCTTTAAACGTTCCATGCCCGAACATGTATTGAAATGTGGTACTACCCAGACTGCGCACACCGGTAAATCCATCACAAATGACTGTGGGCTCATAACCCACGTTAAGAGTGGTCACCGACACTCCACTGCGATTGGCTGCTGTGATGCCGGCACCGGTGCTACTGCCGCCGTGCAGCTCGATAGTGCCATCGCCTGTAAATTCAAGCCTCGCGAAGTCATGACAAGCTGTGCCGCCCATGTAGATTGCCGATCCGCCCGAATTAGTGTTAGTGATGATGTTGGTGCCTTTCAAAACTATTTCTATTAGGTCAAAATCGAGGTCATTAGCCAGGATTCCGTTCTCACCAAGCCATATCACGCCGGTAGATTTGTTACAACTCAACACTGCATCGGTAAGGTAGAGTCTTCCTTTGAAAATACCGTTTTCATTAGAGGCCTGAAGCTCAACGGTGCCACTCTGGAGCACGCCACTGCTCTTTAGTTGACTATTCAAGGTTGCCGATGAAGAAATGTGGTCAGAACTGAGCTGAACATTGCCAATGTACAGCGCATAGTAATCTGTTGCACTGGCACTCATTGCCACCAGGGCTAAAAAGAAGGAGAAAAATATTTTTTTCATAGTAGCTTAATCTTTAATGTTATTTATAATGAGTAATTAATAATGAATAATGAATAATCAGCTCAGGCGCGCCAGCTCCCCTGTAGCTGCGGAGTCGCGCCAGCTCCCTTGTAGCTGCTCAGTCGCGTCAGCTCCCCCTCTAAGTTAGAGGGGGTTAGGGGGAGTGTGTGCATCGGTGCATTGCGAAAACCGCACCGCCTTCGGACATGCACAGCGCCGCCGAATGGCCGCCTGGCGGCGGGAAATTAATCATAATTTAATTCAAAATTAAACAAATACTCTTTGGGGAAATTTGTTTATAATTTGGAAAATTTCCCACGCAAAGCGTGGCTCCTTATCTCTGACATGTTTCAGCGCTTTGCGAGAACCACACTCCCCCGTGCCCCCTCTAACTTAGAGGGGGAGCTGCTCACGCACATATTTACTGAGTGAATTCTCATCTTACTCACATTAATTCATAATTCTTAATTACTCAGGCGTCAGCCTGCTTGTTTACTCGTTTACTTGTTTACT
>DGVT01000013.1:0-6261 GCA_002395965.1 Porphyromonadaceae bacterium UBA4277 | reverse complement strand
CTCGTTTACTTGTTTACTCGTTTACTATAAAGTACTACGAATTCAGAATTATATTTATCACTTCGTTCACGTCGTCAACGTCAACCAAGCCGCTGCCGTCAACGTCGGCCACGCCGCTATAGTCACTGGCCGGGTTCTTTTCAAGGATGATGTTGATAATAGCATTCACATCGTCGATGTCAACAATGCCGCTGCCATCCACATCACCGGTGAGTGCCGTGACGGGACCGTAGTTGACGGTCATCGTGGCGGGTGTGGCCGAGTCGGTGCGGCGCAAGTAGGCGTGGCCTATCGCGGTCGTCGTGTTGTTGGCGTTGACCCACTGCTCATCGGCGGTGTTGTAGGCATAGTCGTTGCTTTGCAGAGCCGCATCAGTCAGGCTGCCCCACAGCAGGTTGGTCTTGCCGGTCCAGTCGGGATCCTGATCCAGACGCGTGAAATAGACGGGCTTGTTGTCGGCGTTCTTGCGGATCATCACGGCGGTGCCTGCCGGGGCCGACTCAATCTGCATGGCTTGCGCCACATCGCCGTTGTGGCCGGTGACGGCGTAGGCACTGAAGCCCTCGCAGCCCGCTGCCGTGGCGGCATAGTCGATGGGCACGGGCGAATAGATGGCGTCGCTGGTGACTCCGTCCTTCTGATAATAGATGCTCAGGATTTTTGGGTTTTTCTGCGCAAGATTGTTTATGTCCTTGTCGTCGTAGCTGGCATAGCACACAAAGTTGCCGCTCGCCTCCTTGAAGGGATCGGTAACGCTTCGCTGGCCGCTCGCCGGCTCGATGAACATGCCCGCCATGTTACATTCTCCAAATGGCATGTAACCAAAGTCCGTGACCTGCGGACCCACACGGAACAGGTCGCTGCGGTGGTCAGGCCAGTCGATGTGATAAGCCATCTGCGAATTGGCGAACGCAAAGCCACCAATCTCTTCAATAGACTCCCAGGCGCCCTGGTCGTTCATCTGCAGGCTGGGGCACCGCCTCAAACAATGGCTGTCGTAGCGCGTCACGCGATAGACGTTGCTGCCGCCCAGGGCGTTGTCGTGCGCATCGGCAGTGACCGACAGCGTGGTGGGCGCAGCACTGTCGTCGGGGTTGTCCACAATCATCACCTTGCCGGCAAACTGCGTGCCTTTCCAAGTGTGGGCAGTGCTATCGATGACGCTGTAGTGCAGATAGCCGCCATTGCGCGTCTTCTCGGCAAAGTCATAGCCGCCGATATCGAACTTGTAGTAAATGTCCTCGAACTTGTTTTCGTAGGCGATCTCCTCGTAGTAAGGCACATATATATGGGCCAAAGTGCTCGGCAGGTTTGACACCTTGCTGGCGGGCAGGTTGATATAGGCCGAGGCCTGTTCGCTCATGCCGGTGAAAGCATCGTAGCCCAGTTTGGTGACACTGCTGGGGACAACAATCTTCGTGATCTGGGTGTTTTTGAAGACATACGCACCCATTTCCTTGAAGCCGTAGGGGAAGATGGCGCTGCCGGTGAGCGCACTGCAACCCCAGAAAGCATCGTCATCTACTACCTTGAGCGTGTGCGGGAACTGCACGCTCTCCAGTGCGCTCTCAACGAAGGCATTGGCTTTGATGGTGACCACACCCGGCATCGACAACGACTTGACACGCGACTTGTAGAACGAGTGCTGCTCCAGTGTGGTGACCATGCCGGGCAGGTTGACCGTGAGCACGCCCGTGGGGGCGGCGGCTGTGCCATCGACGGCGCCCTCGGGGGAAAAGGTTTTGAAGCCTATGCTATTCAGGTTATAGGTGTTGCCACGATAACTCACCTGTGGCGGGATGTTGAGCGTCGCGGCGGTGGTCATGTTGCCGATGTACTTGCTCCGCTCGGTGGCGGTGGCCGACTCAGGGATGTAGCCAGGCACGGTCTTCACCGTCTTGCCCGAAGCACTGTTGCCGGTAACCGTGTAGCACAAGTTGGTGCCCGAACTGCCTTTCATGAAGTCGTAGGCACAGTAAATGTCTTCGTTCACGGAGGTGAAGATGTTCCAGCCCTTGTTTCGATATTCTTGTTCCAAACCCTGAGGCGTGTACAGGCGGGCGATCTGCGACTTGCCAGAAAAGAAGGTGCTGGGCGTGATGGTGGGTGCCGCAGCCATGTTGACCGACACGGTGCTGAGCGCGGTGCAGTTGTAGCACACGTTGGTGCCCAGCGAGGTCACCGAGCTGGGGATGTGCAGGCGCGTCAAGGCGGTGCAATCGAAGAATACGTAATGGCCTATGGTCTTCACACCGTAGGGGATCTCCTGCTCTGTGGTTTTCTCGCAGTGGTTAAAGGCAAAATCGCCGATGGTGGTCAGCGTGTAGGGGAAACCTTGCAGATTGGTGCAGCCCTCGGGCACGCACAGCAGCGTGGTCTGCGCCTTGTTGTAGAGCGCACCGGCATAGCTGGAGTAATTGGGGTTGTTGCTGTTGACGCTGATGTTCGACAGGTTGGTACAGCCGTAGAAGGCGCTAAAATGACCTACTGAGATGTCAGTCACCGATGCCGGGATGGTCAGGGAGGTCAGTGCGGTGCAGCGATCAAACACACAGAATGATAACTTCTCGATTCCCTCGCCCAGGGTCACCGACGACAGTTTGGGGCAGTCGTCGAACGTATGATCACCGATCGACTTGACCGAACCGGCCTGGATGTTGATCGTGGTCAACTCGGGGTTGTCGTCGCAGACTTTGTAGCCGATGTCATACTTCGAGCCATCGCTGCGGGGCACAAAGGTCAGCGTCTTGAGGTTGGGACACTCGGAGAACGCACTGATTGCCGCGGTGCCATATTGCACTTTGGCCGATGTGATGCTGCTGCCCTGAAAGGCGCCTGCGCCGATATAGGTCAGACTTTGGGCACCACTGAGGTCAACCGATGTGATCATCGTGTTGTTCTGCATCGCGCTGTCGGCAATCTGGGTAACATCGGCACGATAGTTGCTGCCATAACCAAAGTAGAAATAGTCGTTGAGGTAGAGGGACGAAGCACTGCTGGGGGAATAGCCCACAGCCATACACTTGCCTGTGGACGAGAAGGTCGGAGCCTGGGTGATGGTCAGGCACAACCCGGAAGACGTCTTCACATCGCAGGCATTGGCATTCCTCGAGACTGACTTGAAACTAAAGCCGCTCAGTGCCTTTCGCCACAGTGGCAAGCCGTTGGCATCGCCATAGCCCACACACACGTAGATGTTCGAGGTGTCAAGGTTATTGAACATCAGTTCGTCAAGGGTAAGACCCGTGGGGGTGGGTGCTGCAAAGTAGATTCTGGTCAGACTGCTGCAGAGCCTGAAGACTCCACGGTTGATTTTGGTCAGTGAACTGGGCAAGTTGATATATCTCAGGTTGGTGCATGCGTCGAACGCTTGCATTCCGATGGTCTTCAACCCATAACTTGCCCTTACTGAGTAAAGGTTGGTGGCTTGCCTGAATGCCGTTGCATAAATCTGGGTGACATCATACACTTGTGAGTTGTAGGTCACCTGGGCAGGGATGGTCAGTTGCAGGTTCGACACATTCTTGCCTGCATCGGTCAGTCCCATGACGATTACGGTTCCAAACGACATACTGGTCGGCGAGTAGTCCACCTGATATTTGAGGTAGCCCGACTCAAACGTCTCTGCGGCGACTGCCTGTGTCAACGCCACCAGCACAAAAAAGAGGGAGATAATAGTTTTTTTCATAATTATTTGGTTTTTAAGTGATTAATCGGTATTGACTTCGGAAGAATCGGTTGCCGCGGCACCGCCAGCGACAGCATGGGCCGCAGAATGAGGTATCGTGGCATGGGGCTCGGCATGTCTTGTTGCAGAATGGGTTGCCGTAGAATTGCCATCGGCATGGACGCTTTTGCGCTGTTGCTCGGCAAGTTTGCGCTCAAGCATCATGTCGAGCTTTTTCTCCACTTTTTCATTCACCATAGATTCTACCTCGAGCAGTTGATCGAGGTAGTCCATTGCATATTGCATTGCGGCTCTATTGTATTTAGATCTTGGCATAAAAAATAGCGGTAACTTACGATTGCAAAGTTACCGCTGCCCCTACCATTTCTAATTATCAATCTGTGAAATTATTTTATCATTTTGTGAAAAATAAAGCCTCAAAACGCAAATTTCGAGGCTTTTACAGATTTGTCTAATTTTAGCACCTAAAGTTTTCTGAACTTTACACACTCGACGGTTGAGTGCCGTTGAGCAGTCGGATTTGAGTTTTTAGAGGCACTTTCGGGGGTCACCGGCAAAACCCGGTGCCAGGTTGAGACATTGGGCTTCGAAGATGCCGTGCGGGGACGCGAAGCGCCGTAGCACACACTCCCCCGTGCCCCCTCTAACTTAGAGGGGGAGCTGCCACTCGATGAGGGAGCTGCCAGTCGATGAGGAGCCACGCTTTGCGTGGGAAATTTTCCAAATTATAAATAAATTTCCCCAAAGAGTATTTGTTTAATTTTGAATTAAATTATGATTAATTTTCCGCCGCCAGGCGGCTACCAGTCGATTAGGGAGCTGCAACCTCGGGGGGGCCGCTACTCCCGTGAGCGCTCCACATACTGCGACGGCGTGATGCCAAAGGCATTCTTGAACGCCCGCGTGAAATTAGGCGTATCGTTGTAGGCACACAGCTGCGCCACCTCGGTGATGTTGAGCTGCGGATTGTTGTCGAGCAGATAACGCGCCCGGCGCATCCTGATGACCTGCATAAAGGCTTGCGGATTTTCGCCGGTAATCGACACTATGCGCTGGCGCAGCTGGTACTGGCTCATGTTTAGACGCTCGGCAACGGTAGCAACATCAATCTTGCCGGCATTAATCTGCTCGTTGATAATGTTCACAGCACTCTCAATAAATGTGCGGTCGGCATCGCTCAACTCTTGTTCATCGGTCGTCCCGGCTCCGGCACCTATCGTCTTGAGGGCATTGTCGTAGTGGATGTGCAGTTGCTTGTACTGCTCGCGCAGCTCGTCGATGTTGGCACTCAGCTGCTCGTTGATGGCACCCTGCACCCGGTTACGCTTGCGCATGATCCACCATATCACCACAGCCATGAGGCATAACAGCAGGGCCACCATTACACCTATTATAATAGCGTTGCGGGTCGTTGTGCGCTGCGAGGCATTCTCGAGAAGCAGTTCCTCGTTGGCATACTCGGCACTGTGCCGCCCTAAGCTCTCGGCAGTCTCGCTGTCGTAGATTGAGTCTTTGAGAGCCTTGTAACGCTCCATCTGCTGCATGGCGAGGGTGGGATCGGAATCTTTCACGGCGTTATACAGCCCTAAGCGTGCATGGCTCTCGTTATAATAGTCTTTGAGCTTGACAAAAATGTCAATGGCCTCGCGATAATACTGAGCTGCCTTGTCGAGATTTTTCTCGGCAAGCATCACGCCGCCCATCTGGTTGCAGGCTATGCCTAATGACTGTATGTTGCCGGCCTCGCGCAGCACCGGTATTGCCTTCATAAGCATCTGCTTTGCCTCATCGGTGCGCTTGAGCCACAGCAGCGCGGCCCCCATCTGCGCCTGCCGCATGGCGGCCTTGTCGGCCCTGCCGAGCTTCACTTCCAGGTCGTAGGCTACGCGGGCATAGTCGAGGGCTTTTTGCTCGTCGCCCAAGGTGTGATACACCTCACTCGCCATGCCGTTGAGCACTGCCTGGCGCACGGGGTTGTTGGCTTTTTTCGACAGTTCCAATCCACGCAGCACATATTTCTCGGCCTCCTGCGGCTGGCGTGCAGCCATATAGATTGCCGCAAGGGTGTTGAGACTCGAACTCATGGCATCGGGATCGCCGCTGCGCTGGTCAAGGGCATGGCATGCCTGCGCATGAGCGGCCGCCTTGTCATACTCGGCAAGGCGGATGTAGATCACCGCAAGCAGGTTCTCGCAGTCGCCCTCCACTACCCGGTTGCCGCCCACCTTGCACAGCGGCAATGCCTTTAGGCCGTAGGCCTCGGCTTGCTTATAGTCCTGACCGTCGTAGAAATACTCGGCGGCCCAGTACCACACCTGCTGGCGAAGGGTATCGACGGCAGTGGCCGACGAGAAGTGCATCGGTACGTCGGTAAACTGCTCGGCATTGAGTTGGCTAAAAAAGGCATTGGCCGTTGCCGCCGTGGGCGACTCGTTGAACTTGTCGAGCAGAGCAGCGACTTCGGCTCCTGCCATGTGCAACGCGCTAAATATCAGCAATAAAACTGCGAATATCTTATTTTCTGTTGAAATCTTCATTTATATTCATACATTTTTCTGTGCAAATATAAATAA
>DGVT01000017.1 GCA_002395965.1 Porphyromonadaceae bacterium UBA4277 | reverse complement strand
GAATGATGAATTATGAATTAAGAATTCAAGTTTATATAAACTTAAAGGTTAAAGGTTATAGTTTAGAGTTTATCGAAGAATAATTGTTCGAGATTTTGAAAAAATCAAATATTTTATCATTAACCATTAATCTTTAACCCTTAACCAGTGAGCAAGTTAGCGACTTGCGAAACTTGAATTATGAATGATGAAAATGGGATTATCAATGATTTGCGTTATTCTTTGTCAATAATTCATTATCATTCTACTGGCCAACGACGACCTTGGCGTGCCGCAGCACTTTGTCGTTAATCATATATCCCTTTAGTGTGGTATCTACCACTTTGCCTTTTAGCTCGGGGCTGGGTGCCGGGAACATTGTTATGGCTTCGTGCAGGTCGGTGTCGAAGTCATTGCCGGTGCTTTCGATCGCTTTCACATTGTTGTGCTCAAGATACTTGATGAACTTGTTGTAGATGAGCATAATGCCCTCTTTCATGGCTTCGGCATCGCCGTTGCCGTTGTTCATGGCGCTGATGGCGCGTTCAAAATCATCGACTACCGGCAGCAGTTCGAGCATGGCTCGTTCGGCTCCGTTTTTGAGCAACTCTTGTTTTTCCTTCAGGGTCCGCTTGCGATAGTTATCGAAGTCGGCCATCAGGAAGAGGTATTCTTTCTTTTCTTGTGCTACCTGAGCCTGGAGTTTCTCGATGATGGTTTCGGGAGTCTCGGGTGCTTCTGCCCCTTCTGACTTTTCCGACTCATCCGGCACTTCAGGCTTTTGGGACTCTTCTGATTTTTCCGACAGCTCAGTGTCGGTGGCAGTCTCCTGCTCTGTTATGTGTTCAAGTTGTTCTTTTGATTCTTCGCTTGCCATACTCTTTTTTTGTTTTTTCTTCTTACTCATGTCCAATTGTTTTATTATAGGAGTAAATGCAAAAAATGTGCCCGCCCGTTCGTTTGACGTAATGGCCGTGCCTTGTGCTATAATTTCAGAATGAAGGTGTCACAATTGTCACAATCGAGTTTCACCTTGTCGGCCAAATTGTCAGTCTCGAAGATGCCGAACAGAGCCGAGCCCGATCCCGACATGGCGGCATAGGTGGCTCCGGCCTCGATGAGTGCGAGCTTGATGTGCTCAAGTTGTGGAAACTGCCTGAACACGGTGTGCTCGAAGTCGTTGACAAGGTTGTCTTTCCACTGGCTCATGGGTGCTTTAATCAGGTCGTGAACGTGCTGTTGTGGCTGTCGAGGCGTGATGCCGGCATAGGCAGCCGCAGTCGAGACCGAAACTTGAGGCTTCACCAGCAGCATGGTGGTGCCAGCCAGGGTGATGTCGATGGGTGTTAACCTGTCGCCGATGCCTGTGGCCGTCATTGGTCGGTTGAAGATGAAAAACGGGCAGTCGGCTCCCAGTGTTGCAGCCATGTCGGCCAGCTCATGCTTGTCGATGTTGAGGCTGAACATGTCGTTGAGCATGATGAGCGTGTGTGCTGCATCGCTCGAGCCTCCGCCCAGCCCCGCGCCGTCGGGGATGTGCTTATATAGGTGAATGTCAACCGGTGGCAGGTCGTAACGGCTGTGCATGAGGCGGTATGCTTTGGTGACGAGGTTTTTCTCCGGCGGGCAGTCCACGTTGCGGCCATAGCATGTGAGCGATGTGTCGTGACCTGTTGCCGGCACTATCTCGAGAGCATCGGTGAGTGGAATGGGGTAGAACACCGTTTCGATGTTGTGATAGCCATCGGGCCTGCGCTCCACAATGTTCAGGCCGAGGTTGATTTTTGCATTAGGAAATGTGATCATGTGCGCAATGCTGAATGATTGAAAGTGCAAAGTTAGTGATAAAAGCCGAGAAAAGTGAAATTCTGTGTCAAATAAGCGAAGTCGTCTGTATAAATGCTATTTTTGTTCGTGATTTGACCGCACTTTTGTTACTTTTTTTTGGTAAGTCGTAGGTTAATAAAACTGAAAAATTGTAAGCCATTTTGTCGTCAATCTTGCACGATATGGAAATAATCAGTACCTTTGCAGCAAAATTAATAAGCGATTAGATAATAGGAGGGATTCCACGCAGGGTGTTGGAATTCTTCAATTTTTTAACGAAAAAATAAACAGAAAAACCATGGCTATAAGCTACATGACAAAGGAAGGGTTCGATAAGAAGATGGCCGAACTTGCTCATCTTGAGAACGTCGAGCGTCCCGAAGTGGTGCGTGCTATCGCCGAGGCTCGCGACAAGGGCGACCTGTCGGAAAACGCCGAATATGATGCTGCGAAAGAACGTCAGGGAATGCTTGAGGCGAAGATTGCCGAGTTGAAAAATCTGGTGGCAACGGCACGTATTATTGATGAGAGTAAAATAACCACCGATGAGGTGCAACTGCTCAATAAGGTGACGATTAAAAACGTGAAAAACGGAGCTCAGATGACCTATACGATAGTAACCGAAACGGAGTCGAACCTGCGCGAAGGTAAGATCTCAATCACCACTCCCATCGCCAAGGGCCTGCTTGGCCATAAGGTGGGCGACGTGGTGGATGTGAGCGTGCCGGCGGGTGTGATGAAGTTTGAGATTGTTGACATCTCGATTTAACCCGGCCTTGTCATCGTCCAGAAAATAAAGAAATAATCCTTTAACCGCGAAATTCATTCCGGCCCAGAGCACACAACAGTTGCCGCCGCTGAATTCGCGGTTTATTTATTAATCAAATAACAAAGTGCCATTATGACAATATTCAGTAAAATCGTGGCTGGTGAAATACCGAGCTATAAAGTTGCCGAAGACGAGAACTACTATGCCTTTCTCGACATTAATCCCGTGGCCGAGGGTCACACCCTTGTTATTCCCAAGCGTGAGGTGAACTATCTTTTCGAGCTTGGCGAGGATGAATATTTAGGCTTGTGGGCCTTTGCCCGCAAGGTGGCCGCAGCCCTTGAGGCTGCCGTGCCTTGCAAGCGCATCGGCGTGGCTGTGCTGGGCATGGAAGTGCCTCATTGTCACATTCACCTGGTGCCGCTTAACACCGAGGGCGACCTTAACTTTTCGAAAGAAAAGCTCACTCTGCCGGCCGAGCGCATGCAGGCCATCGCTCAGGCCATAGCAGCAAAGCTGTGATGCTGTGGCAGCTTTGCAGGTGACGATGTTTCCGTCATTGTGATTCAAGTTCCTGAAGTTCAGAGACTGGAAATTGTAAGAAATCTCCTTTAGCCCATGTGAGCAATGTGATTCGGCTCGCATTCAGGCAAAAAAATAAACCGGGACAAGTCTGAGTTGTCCCGGTTTATTTTTATAATGTGGCAGTTTTATTTGCCAAGCATGATTTGAATAATGAGGTTCACATCGTCGATGTCGATAGCACCGATGCCATCAGCATTGGCACGTCCGCCATAGTTGTCGGCAGTGTCCTTGCCCAGCATGATTCGAATCACGATATTCACGTCGTCGATGTCAACCACTCCGCTTCCGTCCACGTCGCCGGTGAGGTATTGCGGTTCTTCGGGCACGTAGGTGAGTCCGACGAGTCCATAAGCCTCAACGCCTTCTACCGCAAAGTGTACTTCCGAAGCTTCGTCGGGTGTAGCCGGCTTAGCTGTTACATACTTGATGCCGCTGTGGTGGAGCGGGTTGGCAGTGTCGAGTGCAACGCTGTTGGGCACCGAGTTCTCATCGGCAGTGGTGGCAATGTAGCTCCAATAAACGTTCTCGCCGTCGCTTGTGAACTGGGTGATGCCAGTGATTTCGTCGCCATCACCTTCCTTGAGCACGGGGCTGTCGTCGATGAGCACGGCCGAGCTCATGTCGGTGTCGATGCCGTTAGCGTCGTTCTGTGCAATCACGCTCAGTGGCAGACGATACACGCCCGGCACGTCGTTGCGGCCTGCGGCCCTGCTGCTTTGCAGGTAGAAGTAGAGATAGCCGTTAGCCTGGTCAACATAGAATTGAGTCATCTGCACAAATGGCAAGATCGACTTGAATGGATCTTCACCGCCTGTAGAAGCTACGTCGGGCGTGAAGTCGGAAGCGCGGAAGCGGAAGATGCCGAATCCGTTGAATTTCTTACCCATCCAGTAAGTGTCACCAATCTTGTAGAAGCCGCAGCCGATACCGCCATACATCCAGCCGGCAGTGCCGTTGGGGTAGTAAGAGAGCCAGTTGTTCTGCACAAAGAAAGGTTGCGAGCCATACAGACCCACGGTGTCGGCACTCATCTGGTGCACGCCCACGTTGCGGTCGGCGATGAAGATTTTGCCTTCATCGGCAGCAATCGACAGTGAGAATGGATCTTCAAATGCCTTGTAGCCTACGTTGTTGAGCACGGTCACGCGGTAGAAGATGCCGCTGGTGTTGTTCACATAGAACACTTCGCCATCACCGCCATTGGCTTGTGCGTTTGCATCTTGATAGCGGAAGTTCTGGCCTGCAACACCCACATAGATGCGATTCTTGTAGCTTGCCAGGTTGAAGGCGTGTGCGCCGGTCGAGAACTCGGTGTCGATGACGTTGTCCTCTTCATCCTTGTACATGAGTCGGCCGTCCTTGGTAGCGAAATACAGACCAGTGGGGCAACCGAATTCAGTGCCTTCGCCCGAGATTGTGGCATCGCCCACGATGTTGAGATAGCTCCATTGTCCGGCAGCTTTATACTTGTTGACTGAGGCCTTGGCAACCTTGCACTCGACGTTGCTCTGCTCAGCAGTAAAGACACCTGCGGCAAGCACCGGGGTGTTGACGTTGAGCACGCGCAGGCGTGCAATGGTAGCGGGAACGCTTCCGGCTTCCATATAGTTGACGTTGGCCGGGATTTCCATCTCTTGCAGTGCCGTGCAACCGTTGAATGCGTTGCGCATGATGTTGGTTGCAGTGCTGGGCAGAGTGACGCTGGTGAGCGAAGCGCAGCCGTTGGCCACGGCCTGAGGAATCTCGTAGCGTCCGTCTTCAAACACGAGGTTCTGTATGGCGGCTTTGTTAAACAGGTAGTAGGCTGCGTTTACGTTGGCCTTGAGCTCAAAGCTCTGTACCTTGCTGTTGGCAAAGCCATAGTTTCCTACGCTCTTGAGTGCCGGCAGGTTGATGCTGGTGAAGGGGCTGTAGGCCAGTCCGTAGTCGTCCACATTCTCGATGAGGCTGTTGTCGAGTGTGGTGCCTATGCTACCCTTGTGGGCAGTGACGAGCAGACGCTTGCCGTCGGTGGTGGTGAGCAGTCCGTTCTCCACCTTGAAGTTGGCGTTGCCGTTTGCCGTGATGGCAGCCAAAGTGGTGATGGGTGCAAATGCTGCGTTACCGATAGCAGTGACTGTCGAGGGTATGGCAATGCTTGTGAGCTTGGTGCCTGCAAAGGCCTGTGCTCCAATGCTTGTGAGGCCTTCGTTGAGCGTCAGGGCAGCCTTGAGTCCGCTGTTCTGGAACGCCTGTGTGCCAATGCGTGTGACGCTTGCCGGCAGGCTGATTGCCGTCAGTGCCGAGCAGCCCTGGAAGGCGCCGTCGCCTATCGAGGTGATGTTGTTGCCCAGGTTGACGTTTGCCAGAGCCGAGCAACCGTTAAACACGTTGGCCTCGACTGTTGTTACCAGCTCGGGCATGGTGAAGCTTGCCAGCGAAGAGCAGGCCTTGAATGCATTGTTGCCAATGCCGCTCACGATGTTGTTCTCCTCAAAGATTACCTGCTCGAGGGCCGAGCAACCCTGGAACATTGTGGCCACGATGGTGTCGAACTGCCCGCCAATGGTGAGGGTCTTTAATGCTGTGAGGTTGTGGAACGGCTCAAGATTGTTGGCATCGGCCGGACGCTTGGTTACTTTACGTTTTAAGACGATCTCTTGGATGCTTTTGTCGGCCACGCGGTCGGCTTCGGCTTTGCCATAGGCTTCAAAGTTCATGATGAATGTTTCAGAACTTTCGGCAAAGATGAGTCGTTTCAGGTTGGCCATACCGGCAAGGTCGTCGCCCACCATGGGACCGTTCCATGCGCTGGGAATGGTGTATTCCTCAATGCCAATGCATCCCGCAAGCGCACCGGTTCCAATGGTGGATGCAGTTACGGGAATAGGGCTAACCTTAAGGGAGATACAACCCTTGAAGCTGCTGCGGCCGATGTTGGTGCATGTGAGTGGCAGCTGCAGCGACGTGAGGTCCTTGCAGTTAAGGAAGGCATTGGCAGCCGTGGCCGTGACGGTGTAGTCAACGCCGTTGTATTGCACGACTTCAGGGATTACGATGTCGCCCGTGTACCAGATGGTGTCGGGCCTGACAGTGTAACGTGCCACTGTGGCTACGTTCTGGTGTGTGACGCGGTCAACCGATGTGGTGTAGTTGATTCCGTCCACCGTGATGCTTGCACCCCATGCACTGGCAGCCATCAAGCCGACAGCTGCTAATGCAATGCCGCGCAAAGCAGAAAAAGTAAACTTCATTTTCATAATAATTAATTTTAGTATGTTGATAAAAAAGTTTTAGTCGTAAGACAGCTTAATTCATCACTTTTCATCACTCGTTGTGGTTACGGCTATGTACCATAAAGTTAAGTACGCGTGCGTACATAATTATAGGCACTACAAATTTACAGCGTTTTTTTCGAAGAATGAAACAATTAGACCTAAAACTTTTGTTATTGATTATAAATTTATTGTAATCGATAAAAATGGGAAAAAATGAATAACCGTTGAATTGTGAGAATTTGAGCCGAAAAATAGTGGTTGTGAAGGCTTGCTGATAGGATGATTGCAGCGGTGCAAATGCGCGCAAAAAAAGGTCACTTGTAAAACCCTGCGTTGAGTTTCGCCGTGACATGTTGAAGCAATATTCACAAGATGACCTCGAGAGAGGTCAGGCGGGTCGAAGACCCGACATTGTGTTAATGACCATGCAAGTGCGTCGTAGATGCACGCAGCTTGGTCACAGCAGACAAGGCAGTAAAGTGCCTCGTAGAGGAACTTTGTGGTATCGTTTTTGTTCGTCTCACCCATTTGCATTAACTTTGCACACAATATATTGATAATCATAAGTT
>DGVT01000079.1:5386-13041 GCA_002395965.1 Porphyromonadaceae bacterium UBA4277 | reverse complement strand
AGTAAACAAGTAAACAAGTAAACGAGTAAACGAGTAAACAAGCTGGCTGACGCAACTATAGCTACAAGCTACAAGCGGCTGATGCCGATGAATTCATCATTCTCTGTGAAATCGATGTAATCTGTGTGGGGAAAATCGTGCGATAGCCCACCATTCATCATTCACCATTCATCATTCATAATTCATAATTCACCATTCATAATTCACCATTCATAATTATATACCATGTTAGGAAGCATAATAGGCGATACCATAGGCAGCATCTATGAGTTTGCCAACATAAAGACAAAACACTTTGAGCTGTGCCAGGATGGAATGGTTTACACCGACGACAGCATCCTCACGTTTGCCACAGCACAGTGGATTCTGCAAGGCGGCGACGTGGCATGTCATTATTTGCGTTATTCCGACAAATACCCGTGTCCCATGGGCGGTTATGGCCCGAGTTATGAACGCTGGGTGAACAGGTCGTTGAGTGCAGGGCATCCGCAACCGCCCTACAACAGCTGCGGCAACGGCTCGGCGATGCGCGTTTCGCCGGTGGGGTGGGCGTGTGATGCCGTAGCCGATGTGTTGGCAATGGCACAGCAGTCGGCAGTGTGCACGCATAATCATCCCGAGGGCATAAAAGGTGCGCAGGCAACGGCTCTGGCCATCTTGCTTGCCCGCCAGGGTGTGAAGCCCGAAATGATAAAGAAAGAAATAGAGGCTCGCTTTGGCTACGACTTGTCGCTCACAGTCGATGAAATCCGTCAGCGCTACTCGTGGGACGGGCTCGACGGCGAAATGAATGGCGGCACATGCCAGGGCTCGGTGCCGCAAGCCATCGTCTGCGCCCTCGAGGCCACAGACTTCGAGGATGCCATTCGCAATGCAGTGTCGATAGGTGGCGACAGCGACACCATCGCCTGCATTACCGGAGGCATTGCCGAGCCGCTGTTTGGCATTCCGCGCTCATTGGCCGAGTGGGCGGTTGCTAAGTTGCCTGCCGACTTGGCCGCCGTGCTCTCAGAATTTCAGGGCCGTTACGGCCACAATGTGGTGGGATGACAGGCCATAAGGTTTGGGCTAAGACCGACATCAGCCACCCGAACATAAATTAAAACTTTAAGTTCTGCAATCATAAATTAATGCTTTAGGTTTTTATTTATAATGTACTAAAAACCAATTAAAAAAAATAAACAATAGTATCAAAAAACAATGAATCCGATTATCATAGTGTTGCCCATATTGTCGCTGCTGATGTTTGACTTAGGCCTCACGCTGCGTGGTGAAGATTTTGTTCGCTTGCTCAACAGGCCCCGCTCGGTGGCTGTGGGCATGCTGGGTCAGTTGGTGGTTCTTCCGGTGGTGGCGCTTTTGCTGGCATGGGCGTTGCGCCTTGAGCCGCTCTACTTCATCGGGGTGGTGCTAATAGCCTGTTGTCCCGGTGGCAGTTCGTCGAACATTTTTTCTAAGCTGGCCGGCGGTGATGTGGCGTTGTCGGTCACGCTCACGGCAATGAGCAGCGTGATAACGCTGTTCACCATTCCTGTGCTGCTCGGGCTGGCCGTGCAGTGGAGTGGAGCCGAAGTGGGTGGTGACATACACTTGCCCATGGGCAACCTGATTATGCAGAACATCGTTCTCATGGCGGTGCCAATAGTCCTCGGGGTGCTCATCCGCCGCTTGTGGCCTAAGGTGGCAGTGCGGCTCGACGGCCTGCTGTCGCGCATCGCATTCCCGGCGCTGATGCTTTTGGCCGGAATCTTCTTTGTGCAGCATTATGCCGACATTGTTGCCAACATAAGGCAACTCGGGCTGTGTGTGATGGCATTAATCTTGCTGGCCATTCTGGTGGCTGCGGGGCTCGCGCGGGTGGCGCGGCTCAGTGGTGCCGTGCGCCGGACGATAGTGATTGAGGTGGGGATGCAGAATGCTGCACAAGCCATTGCCATTGCCTCAAGCCCATTTATCTTTGCCAACGACCTGATTGCCATCCCGGCCATTATCTACGCCTTGCTGATGAATGTGGTTCTGCTCATCTATGTGGGTGTGCTGCGGAAAATGCGCTCGTCTGAGGCATGAAAAGTCACGCCATGTGATAAGAAATGAGGCGGTGGAGGGCATTTTTTGGCCTTTTTTGGTTGTAGGTTGCAAAATTCTGCCTAACTTTGTGTGTTTATAGCGTGCTTAGGGCGCGTCTCACAAGGTTAGCACAACGTAATGGCCGAGGAAAAACGCAAAAAGAAAGGACTGAAGATAGCAGGCTGGGTGTTTGGCATCCTGCTGTTGCTCGTTGTGCTGCTGCCCTTTGCGCTATACATCCCCTGGGTGCAGAACATCGTCAAGGACTATGCCTGCGAGTGGGCAAGCGAAAAGACCGGCATGGACATCAGCATAGGTCGTATTCTGGTGAAATTCCCGCTCGACGTGAGTGTTGACGATGTGCTTGTGGTGGAGCAGAGCGGCGACACCATGCTCATGGCCGAAAATCTCACTGCCGGAGTGGCGGTGAAGCCTTTGCTCGACGGGCAAGTAAAGGTGGATGAGGCCCGGCTGACCAAGGCTCGCTACAATATGGTCACCGAAGACTCGTCGATGGTGCTTCGCACCCGCGTTGACGAGTGCAAGTTTACCGGCGTGGATTTCGACTGGAAAAAGAATTCGGTCAATGTGGCCGATGGCAAGCTGCGCGGCGGCAAGGTCGATCTCACCTACCTGCCGCACAAGGTGGTGCATGAGACCGACACTACCGAAAGTGACCCGTGGCGCATCCAGGCCTACAAACTCACACTCGACGACGTGGACTACACCATGCAGATGTTGCCAACTATCGACAAGATGCAGGCGCACATAGGGCATGCCACTCTCCACAATGGAATTGTTGACACCGGTGCTAAGACCGTTGACGCCCGGTCGCTGCAGGTGGATAGCGCCGACGTGAATTATGTGTATCCGCCCGACAAGTGGGCAAAAGACTATGCCCGGGCTAATCCCGTGCCGCCCGACACATTGCCCAAGCTGCCCTCCGACAGCATCCCCTGGACGGTGAAGGCCGATAGCGTGAAGCTAACCAATGCCAATGCCCGTTATGCCTTGCGCGACAAGACTAAAGGGAAAAACGGCTTAGACACCGATATGATCGAGGTCAGAGACCTGAACATTGAAGTTGCCGACTTCTATAACCGTGGCCTGAACACCGTGGTGCCCGTCAAGCACCTCAGTGCCAAAGAGCGCAGCGGACTTGAGATCAAGGATGCTCACGGCACCGTCAAGGTTGACGACCTGGGTGTGGATCTCGACAGCTTGAAGCTGACGACGTTTATGAGCGACATTGCGCTCGACGGGCACGTTGACATGGCCATGCTCGAGAACAAGCCCGGCGGCAACATGCACATCAAGACCGACTCGAAAATTGCCCTCCAGGAGGTGACTAAAATACTGCCTGAATATGCCGGTGTGCTCAAGGACATTCCCCAGACGGCCCCGGTAACCGTCAAGGGTGATGTGGCGGGCAACACACAACGTCTCGACATACGCTCGCTCACAGCCGACCTGCCGCGCTATGGCCATGCCACGGTGAGCGGCAAGGTCTTTAATCCGATGGACCCCGACAAACTTGCCGGCGAAATCGACATGGATGCCCGTCTCGACAACATCAACTTCATCAAGCCCACACTGCTCGACAAGGCCATGCAGAAGCAGGTCAACTTCCCGCCAATGAGCGTCAAGGGCAAGGCGAAGCTGCAAGGTGGCACCATCAGTGCCGATGCCACGATGAAGATGGCCGGTGGCGAGGTGGTGGGGCGCGGCTCGTTCAACAGCCGCTCGCAGAAGTATGACGTTGACGCTACATTCAGAAACTTCCCTGTCAAGGCCGTCCTGCCCTTGTCGAATGCCGACAACTTGACGGCGCACATCAAGGCTAAGGGCGAAGGCTTCGACTTCATGAAGCCCTCCACCAACGTTAATGCCACCATCGACCTGGGTGGGGTGAAATATAACAACTCGCTTTACAAAAACCTCCAGGCCGACGTCCACCTCAACGGCGGCGACCTGCAGGCAAAAGTCACATCCAACAATCCAAACTGCGATCTCACCATGGATGTGAACGGCACCGTGAGCAGCGACCACTATGTGCTCGATGCCCGCGGCACGGTGCGTGACCTCGACCTGCAAGCACTCAAGATGTACGACGGCACTTGTCGCGGCTCGACAACTTTTGAGGCTCAGGCCGACATCGACACCCGCACCCGGGAATATGATGCTAACGTGAATTTAGGCAATATCAACTGGAACCTCGACGGCAATAAGATAGTTGCCGCCAGTGCCGGAGCAACGCTCTATTCGTGCGACTCGATTACCGAGGCCACCTTCGAAAACGAAGATAACCGCATTGCCTTCAGTTCGCGCGAAGGCCTCGACGCACTCATCGACAAGTTCAAGCGCTCCAGCGACATAGCTATGGGTCAGATCGACAGGCGTGCAATAGATATCGACACACTCAAGCAGGCCCTGCCGCAGTTTGACCTTGATGTGCAGATGGGTAGGGACGGAATAGTGCAGCGCCTGCTCGAGACTAAGGACATCGACTTCCGTGAGGTGGCATGCAAGGTGCGCAACGACTCCAACATCTTTGTTGACGGTCGCGTGCGTTCACTCAGTGTGGGCACTACCAGCATCGACACGCTCACCTTCAACGCCACCCAGAAAGACCGCTACTTAGCCTTCAACGCCCACATGGGCAACCGTCCCGGCACATGGGATGAGTTTGCGCGGGTCGATGTCGAGGGCGGCGTGCTCGGCTCGACCGTCGATTTCCTTGTCAAGCAGCAGAACATAAAGAAAGAGACCGGCTACCGCCTGGGCTGCAATGCCACGCTCGCCGATAAGGAAGTGAAGATGCGCTTCTTCCCGCATGAGCCGGTGATAGGCTACCGCAAGTGGACCGTGAACGACAGCAACTACGTTAACTTCGACTACACCAATCGCATGCTTGACGCCAACCTGCGCCTTGAGAGCGACTCGAGCGTGATCGCCGTGCGCACCGAGCGCCATCCCGAGGCAGGCAACGAAGACATCTATGTAGATGTGAACAACCTGCGCATCGAGGAGTGGACTCAGCTCGTGCCATCGCTCTCGCCCATGACCGGAAAGCTGGATGCCGACTTCGACCTCAAGTTCGACGGCAAGAATATCGAGGGTGCCGGCGACATGTCGATCAAGAACTTCACCTACGACGGCTATCGCGAGGGCGACATCGCCATAAAGGCGAATTACGGCATCGACCCTGCCACCGCCAGCACGCGCGTCAATGCCGACCTGCTCATGGACGGTGCCCGCGTGGCGATTGCTAATGGCGTGCTCAACGACAGCACTAAGTCCAGCCCGCTGAATCTGGCACTCACCCTCGACCGCTTCCCGCTGCGCAAGGCCTCGCCGTTCATCCCCGGCAACCTGCTGCGCCTGCGCGGCTATGCCAACGGGCAACTCAACATCACCGGCAGTGCCGATGCACTAGTGCTCAACGGCAGCCTGATCGGCGACTCGGCATTCATCACCCTGCCGCGCTACAGTGCACAATTAGCACTGAGTGATGCCGCCATACCGGTGAATAACAACGTTATCAGGATGAACAATTACCGCCTCACCGGCATCAATGACAACGATGTGCTGGTTAACGGTACCGTGGATTTGCGCAAGCTCACTTCGCCCGTGATCGACCTCACCGCCCGTGGCACCAACGTGCAGGTGATAGGCGGCGAACAGCGCGAGTTTACCGAGGTGTTCGGCAAGGGCTTCGTTGATGTGGATGCCTCGGTGCGCACCCGCAACAACAATGTCACCACTCGGGCCGATATCACCCTGCTCACGGGCAGCAACATCACCTATGTGATGAAAGAGACCAACGCCCTGAACAATACCAACCAGGTGGATGAGAACATGGTAAAATTTGTCAATCCCAACGACTCGGTCGAGGACAACACCATACTGATGACCGCCGCCGAGAGTCTTTCAACCTCGGTGCTGACCAACATCGACGTGCAGCAGGGTGCCAAGATCAACGTGTTTATGGATGAAGACGGCAAGGACCGCGCCACCATCGACGGCAGCGGACGCCTGAAATACTCGATCGACTTTACCGGCAAGGACAACCTCACCGGCACCTATACCGTCGAGAGCGGCAACTTCCGCTACTCGCCACCGCTCATCTCGCAGAAGAACTTCGACATCAAGAGCGGCAGCTCCATCACCTGGACCGGCGACATGCTCAATCCGCAGCTAAACCTCTCGGCCACTCAGAGCACCAAGACCAACGTCAAGAGTGAGGGGGCGGGGTCGAGGCTCGTGAATTTCCTCATCACTGCCAACGTGGGCGGCACGCTGTCGAACATGGACCTGAACTTCGACATGAGCACCGAGACCGACATGGAAGTGCAGAACGAGCTGCAGTCGATGACCGACATACAGCGCAGCCAGGCGGCTATCAACATGCTGCTGTATAACACCTACAGCGGCTCTAACACGGCCATGATGGGCACGCTCAACAACCTGAATGCCAACACGGCATTGTTCTCCTTCCTCCAGTCGCAAATCAACAACTGGGCGCAGAAGATGGTCAAGGGCGTGGACCTGTCGTTCGGCATCAATCAATATCAGGGCGCCAAGACCGGCGGCACCGAGACCAGCTACAGCTACCGCCTGTCGAAAAACCTGTTTAACGACCGCTTCAAGATAGTGGTGGGTGGTGAATACAGTACCGATGCCACTGCCGAGCAAAACTTCGGCCAGAACCTCATCAACGACATCTCGATGGAATACTACCTTAACAATCAGGGCAGCCGATACCTGAAGCTGTTCCGCCACACCGGTTACGAGAGTGTGCTCGAGGGACAGGTGACCAAGACCGGCGGAGCATTTGTGATGAAGCACAAGGTGGCATCGCTTAGCGACCTGTTCCGCAAGACGCTAAACACCACTAAGCCCGCCTCCGATAGTGTGATGAAGGTTACCGATGTCGATCCCTACGGCAGCATCTTTGAGGTGCCCGACACCGCTACAAGCGACACTGTTAATTCAACCCAAGCCAAATGAAAACGAGAAATGTAATACCGGCAATCATGGCGTGCATGGCAGGGCTGATATGGCTCGCGTCGTGCTCGACGACTGCAAAGTTGTCGGAAGGTGACATTCTTTATACCGGTGTGAAAAAGCTGAACTATCATCAGGACAGCGTGAAAATAGACGAGAGCGTAAAAGGCCAGATATTTGAGGTGATCAATGTCAAGCCCAACAACCCGCTCTACTCGCCCTATTATCGCACGCCATTCCCCATAGGCCTGTGGGTGTATAACCACATCGACCCCGACTCGAAAGGGCTGAAAGGGTGGATCTACAAGCATTTCGCTTCGCGCCCGGTGACCATGCGCCGCGTCAACCCCACAGCTCGCGTGGAGATGATTAACACGCTGCTGCGCAACAACGGCTATTTCACCTCTACTTCGAAATATGAGCTGATTCCCGAAAAAAATCCCAAGAAAGCCAAGGTGACCTACGACGTGACCGTGGGCAAGCCCTACCGCATAGGCTCGGTGCGATATACTGAAGATAACAGTCAGCTGAACATGCTCATCGACTCGGTGGCCCGCACGAGCCACTACCTGCGTCCCGGC
>DGVT01000079.1:0-5326 GCA_002395965.1 Porphyromonadaceae bacterium UBA4277 | reverse complement strand
CGCTACTGCCTCGACTCGCTCAATGCCGTGCGCATCGACATCACCAACGCCGTGCGCAACCGCGGCTACTATTACTATAAGCCCGAATATTTGCAATATATAGCCGACAGCGTGACCGAGAACGGCATTATCAACATCCAGCTCAAGGAGACTCCCGATGTGCCCAACCAGGCCGACCGCCGATATGTGACCGGCGAGATAACAGCCACAGTGATGCCCGAGAGCGGCACCGGCGTGCCCGACACTGTGGTAACGCCGCGGCTCAAGATTGTGCGTTACGACCCCGTGCGTGTGCGCAACAGCGTGATAACGTCGAATGTGATGGCACGCCCGGGCAGGCCGTTCAGGGTGTCGAGCCTCGACCGCACGCAGCTCAGGCTCTCGCAGCTTGGCATATTCTCCAATATCGACATGCGCGTGACCGAGCGCGACACCATCCTGCCCTCGGGCGACGGCGTGCTCGACATCGACCTGCAGTGCGTGATCGACAAGCCCTGGGAGGTGAAAGTGGAGGTGCAAGGCGCCAGCAAGAGCAATAGCTACATAGGCCCGGCACTGCAGTTGGGATTGGGACATAAAAACGTGTTTGGCGGCGGTGAGCGGCTGAATATCAACCTTACCGGGTCTTATGAGTGGCAAACCGGTAAGGGAGCCAGCTACAAGAACAGCGACTTTAACTCCTATGAGGTGGGGTTAGAGACCACCCTTGCCGTCCCGCGACTGTTAGCTCCACGGTTTGTCGATCGCAGCAGGCGGTTTACCAACTGGACGCGGTTTGACATCAAGGCCAGCCTGATGAACCGCCCTAAGTTCTTCAAGCTGATGCAATTAGGCGGTGGCATGACGTGGGAGTGGCATTCCAGCAAGCACTCGCTTCACGAGTTCACACCCTTCCGCCTGACGTATAACAAGCTGATCAGTTATTCCGACACGTTTTTGTTGGTGATGGCTAAAAATCCGGCATTGGCAATGAGTTTCACCGACGTGTTTATTCCCGAAATGAGCTATGCCTACACCTATGATAATGACTTCGGTCCCAACCACATCACCTGGCGCACGTCGGTGAAGGAGGCCGGTCATGTGTTTGCCGGTATCTGGGCATTGGCCGGGCGCTCGCACAAGAAGACGATGATGGGCACCCCGTTCTCACAATTTGTCAAGGCCGAGACCCAACTCGTGTGGACACGTCGCCTGACCGAAAAAAGCAGTCTCGTGGGCAGGGTCTATGTGGGTGCTGCCGTGACTACCACCGACTCGCTCAGTGTGCCCTATCGCGAGCAGTTCTATGTGGGTGGCGCCAACTCGGTCAGGGCGTTCGCCGTGCGCACGATAGGTCCGGGTGGCTACCATCCCGAGACACGGAGCGTCTATGACTACTACGACCAGACCGGAACGTTCAAGTTTGAGACCAACTGGGAATATCGTTTCCCGATATTAGGCTATTTCAACGGCGCAGTGTTTTTGGATGCCGGCAATATATGGCTTATCAGGCCCGACGATTATGACAAGGAATATCGTCCCGAAGGCAAGTTGAGCATGAAGAACTTCTTCGACCAGCTGGCCGTGGGCACCGGTGTGGGCATCCGCTTCGACATGAGCATGCTTGTGCTGCGTGCCGACTTGGGTATAGGCCTTCACCTGCCCTATAAGACAACAAAAAGCGGGTGGTATAACATCCCCCGCTTCAAAGATGGCATAGCCTTCCACCTTGCCATAGGTTACCCATTCTGATGGCTGAAAGGTGGCTTTAATTGCAATTATTTGCCAAAAATAAACAATTCAGGTGTTTGAATTATTTATAAGTGCCATTATAAAGATAGTCAAGAAGTTCTTGCTTGGTCATGTGGCCAATTCCAAGGTAGTCCAGATTATATTTTGTTTCTTTATAGAAACTTTTTTCGTGGAATGCACCACCAATCACAATCATTGCATCGATTATGGGAGTAGGTACTCCAAATTTCACCCCAAGGTCATGATATATTTTACAACCTACAGGAATGTCTTCGGTGATATAACGGTGATTGATGTCGTTAGGTCCGGTGTTACCTTCGTCGCAAGGCTTGTCGAGAGGGAACACGACATTATCTTTGCCGTTTTCGTCAAGGCCCATATACTCTTGTGTAAGAATTGACCTGCGAGAGAAGAACATCTCATAGTCCCACTTGGGGTAGTCGATGCCTATTTCCTTGGCGATAGCCACTTGCTCTTGATAAAATTGGTATTGCACACGGCAGATGCTCGGACATAGGCCATGTGAGTACATGGAATAAGAATCGGGCTCATTGCCATAGACCAACGACCAGTTTTCCATACTTGACACTCCTAAAAGTGATGCCGGCACATGGATAACTGGGTTGATGTTGGAAAAACCGATGTCGATCATCGTGTCGCCACGCTCAGGGCCATTGCCTGTTGTGACAGAATCCATGCAAGGCAAGTAATTAGCACTTTCAATGAAATCGTCCATATCGGTCATGGGCAGGCAGGCTCCACGCAATGAAATGGCACGATACTTTATGCCCACATGATTAGTCCAGAAATTGTGCACCTTCTCCACTCGTGTGCCATAGGGTGCACTTCCCCAGCCACCTATAATCACGTCTTTGTTGCAACCGGCCTCGCGCATAAAACGTCGCAACAAGAAGCTGGCATAATTGTCAGGAAAAGTGTGAATAACCATTCCATCTTCAAGCAGTGGAACCAATTTGCGCAAATAATCCTCATGTGCCAATGCCGGTATCGACATTAAGATTAACTTTGCATCTTTCACTGCCTCGGCCATATCGGTCGTGTACATGTCTAAATGGGCGCGTCCCGAGCGCTCAAAACCATAAAGGTTGCGCTGTATGCCATCCATCTGGATGCCGGTTTTGTCCATATAGGCGAGCGACCTTTTGCTCCTCGAATAGAGGCGTACTTCACGGCCTGCCAACTTGCAGTCGGCTGCCAATGTCATGCCTACAGCTCCTGCACCTAAAACAGCTATAGGACAATCTTTTAGATAACTTAAATCTCGTTTCATATTTATGTGGTTTAGTGAAAAAATAATAGTTCGTTTATATATTCTTCTTCAGAGATTGATTAATCATCTCAATCAAATCACGCATGAGCATTCCGTCGTTGTTGATTATGGCCTCGATAATAGATGATTGGCTATCTGCATCCAACATAGGTGCAGTGACTCTTTTGAACTTATCAATGATCCATCCAATATTAAGATTTGAGTCATCGGGCTCTCCTGGAGCTTCATAGACTCTCGATTGAAGCGTTTTCCCGTTTTTCAAGTCTATTTTTACTGAAGCCAATCTTTTGGCAGGGAATTGTCTGTCGTATTCTTCGTCGACAACAAAACTCAACTTGTCCATTACCGATATCACATCCTTGTCGGGAATTGCCTGCTCGCGCATTTGGGCGAATCCCACATCGCCATGTACAATAGCACAAGCCACAGGATAAGCAATGTTGTATTGTGCTTCTTCGCTATCGGTAGGTATTTTCTTGCTCAGCCGTGCTGCTGAGTTGAACGTCCTGACCTCTACACTCACAATATCATCATGAACAAAATTATTTGCCTTTTTCAAGTCAACAATAGCTTGAATTGGCTGGTGTGCCCATCGGCAGCAAGTGTAGGGCTTGAAGTATAGGTCAAGAATATGATATTTCTTTCCAAGGTCGTCAACATAAGGCCGATAATCACTCTTCTCAAGCAGGTGGGTTTTTCCTGTGCTGCCGCACAGTGTTTCAATTATAGCCATAGTGCCAACCAATGCGCCGAACGGGACTCCGTCCTTATTCATCGATGGGTACTCAACAGCGCGCATTACCGGTGTGAGCGGTGCGTGATAATCGGCTATCGACAGTGCATTGTTGAGTTGCTGTTTTGTGAGGCCAAGTGTTCTTCCTATGCCTATTGCAGTTCCGAAAGCACCATATGTGCCGGTGCTATGCAAAAACTTATAATCCTGTTGCATGACAAGAGCCCATCGAATTGTCAACTCATAGCAAACGACCAGCGTCTCAATGAATTGGCCGATGGTAATGTTTTTTTGGCAGGCAGCGGCCAGAGTGCCAGCTATGAATGATGTGCCAGGATGGCCTTGAATCATGCGATGTCCGTCGTCGATATCAAATGAGTTGCTTGCATGTCCCATTGCAATGGCTGCACCAAGCAAGTTGAACTTCTCATTGCTACCGATGATGCCAATTTCACCTGTCATGCCACAGGTGCGAGCGATTTTTATTCCGGCCTCGAACTGTTTGCCGTAGCTCCCGAGTATAAGTGCTGCAGTCAGGTCGATAGCGCACATTTTTGCTTGTTGCTGAACCTGCTTAGGGAAATCTTGCCATGAGGCGGTTAACGCATATTCCTCAGTTGTATAATTAGTGATAAAATCCATAAGATTTAGTTATTGTCATGAGTAAAAAACGAATAAGTTTTTTTGGGGTGCTTGGGTTCCGGGGGTTAGAACAGGCTGAGCGACTTTTGCTCTACGCGTCCCTGCGCGAGCTTGAGCCGTTCGGGGTTGATGTCGATTCCTATTGAGCGTCGGTCGAGCGAATAAGCTGCCTTGCACGTAGTGCCGGTCCCGCAGTATGGGTCGAGCACGACTCCGTCTTCCCTGCTGGTGGCCACAATGGCCAGTCGGCACAGCACCTCGGGCGAGACGTTGTAGCGCTCTATCGGGCTTTTCTCGGCTTCGATGTTCCACACATCGGGCGGCATGAGTCCCTTGCGTCCCATGTTCATCACTTCGTTGAAGAGGTGGCGCAGTTCCTTGGCGTTATACATGAAGTTGTCTTGCTTAACCATGTGGAAGACATACTCGTGGGTGTTGCGCAGGTGGTCGTGAGTGTTTTCGGTGGCGTTGGTGCCTGTGTTCCACACCACGTCGTTGCGCAGTATCCAGCCTTGCAAGTCGATCATCTTGATTGCCAGTCGCCATGGGATGGCTTGCAGTGATGTTCCCTGGTAGGCATCGCCCACGTTGAGCCACAGCGAGCCGTCTGGCCTGAGCACGCGCCATGCTTCGGCCATGACGCGCATGACGTCGTCGATGAATTCATCGATTGTCTTGGCAGTGATGGCCTCGTTGCGTCGCAGTTGCCAGTAGGGTGGTGTGGTGACGATGCAGTCGATGCTGTTGCTCTCAATGCGTTGCATCACCAGTCGTGCGTCGCCCACCTCGTAGTGCGGCATCAGGTGCCGGCCCATTTTTCCCACCATGCAGCGCATGACTGTCACATGCTCTGGAGCTCGAAGGATTGCGGGGTCGATTTCCGGGGCTGCCGGGGTGGCTGGGGCTTCTGGGGCTCCTGGGGCTCCTGG
>DGVT01000078.1 GCA_002395965.1 Porphyromonadaceae bacterium UBA4277 | reverse complement strand
GGAACAGGTCGCGCACACGGCTGGCTCCCACGCCCACAAACATCTCCACGAAGTCTGAGCCCGACATCGAGAAGAACGGCACGTTGGCCTCGCCTGCCACGGCCTTTGCCAGCAAGGTCTTGCCGGTGCCCGGAGGCCCGACCAGCAGGGCGCCCTTGGGAATCTTGCCGCCGAGCTCGGTGTAGTGCCCGGGATTTTTAAGGAAATCGACAATCTCGGCAATCTCAACCTTGGCTTCGGCCAGTCCGGCCACGTCTTCAAAGGTCACCTTGGTAGAGTTGTCTTTGTCGAAGAGCATGGCGCGTGACTTGCCCACGTTGAAGATGCCTCCGCCGGTGCCGCCGTTTCCCATGCGCCGCATGATAAGTATCCAGAACACCACGAGCAGGATGATGGGGCCGAACGACCATATCCACGAACCGTAGTCGCTACCTTTTTCGTAGCTGACTTCGCCGTTGAAGTAGCCATCCTTGGTCCACTGGTCGATTTTCTCGGCAAAGCTGTCGCTCGACGGGATGTCGGTCTTGGCCTTTGCCTGCACGCCGCGTTGCGGCTCGTAGCGCTCGGCCTTGAACACGGCGCGCGTGAGCGAGTCGTTGAGCACGGCCTCGGCTTCGTTTTTGTTGGTATAAACAATGATTTTCGTCACGCCGCCCGATTTCACCGTTTTCTCAAACTCGGTCATGCTCATGGGCTTTGTCACTGAGTTGTCGGTGAAAAAGAACGTTGCCACCAGTGCGCCAATGATGATGGCGTACATCCAGTAGAGGTTTAGCTTGAACCCCTTGTGGTTATTATTGTTGCCAGCCATTGTTTCGAATAATTGCTTTTCGCGTTAATTAATGCGGCTGCGCATAGCGTGTGTGAGCGGCACACACGCGCATGCAAGCAGCCATTGTGTTGAGTAAATCGTTAAATGGGGTGTGAAATAGTGCTGCTAATCAATGTCGGGCACTTGCGTGATTACGGCATCGGCCCACAGCTCCTCAAGGTTGTAGCGCTCGCGGAAGTCGGGCAGGAACACATGTGCAAATACCGAGCCGTAGTCGATGACGATCCACTGTGAGTTCTGGTAGCCGTCGTAGTTAAATGGTCGCACTCCGATGTTTTTCTCCACCAGCTCGCGAATGCTGTCGGCAATGGCATTCACCTGTATGGGCGTGTTGCCGTTGACGAGCACAAAGCCCTGTGTGGCCGCTGTCTCGATGTCGCTTAAATCCACGTGAGTGATGTTGCGCCCTTTCTTTTCCTGGGCGGCTTCGATGATTGCTTTTACTAAAGTTTCGTTTTCGGTCATTATCGTCAATTATGAATTGTCGTTATATTCTACTGGACGCCGGCGGCAAGTCTCATGAAATAATTCCAGCCTCTTTTATCAGCGCTTTGATTTCTTTATTTGATATAGATTCTTGATCTCCTTTGTCATATAGAGCCAGAAAATAAATAACTCCTTCATTAATTCCACAAATCAGACTGGTATGAGTAATCAATCGTGCTCCTCCTCTCTTACCCCCACCTTTTGACTTAATAGCAATGCGGATTTTTCTTATGCCATGCCCCAAGTCGGCTCCAAGAAAGGGGTTTGATTGTAATTCAACAGTTAGTTTTTTAATGTCATCCACAAGAGAGCGATAGCGCTTATACAGTCTTTTGAAATCCCTGTTGAATGATGGAATTGTCTTAATCTCGTAACTCATCGAATAATTCCTTAATAGATTTAGCTTCCAACTTGCCTTCTTGCACTTGCTTCAACTCATTGAAGGCTTGTCTCAAGCCGGCGGCAACTTGTCGCGTGGCATCCTGCTGCATTAGCTCGGCCTTGCGCTCGCGCCTTATCTTGCGTAACGATTTTAACGCCCGCTCCATCATTGTGTCATCGGTCACGATGTGACTCAATTCACGATGTAACGCTGCATTTAATTGTATAGCTGTCATAATTACCATTTTTAGTCTTTGCAAAGATAATATGAAATTTTTAATTGGGAAAAATATTTTGCCATTTGCAGTGCATTTAGTAATTTTGTGCTCTGAAATTATTAACGCAAAAACGAAAAAAACTAAATGGAAGTAGTAGGAAAGATTATACAGAAATTACCGCTTCAGCAGGGCACGTCGAAGGCCGGCAACGCCTGGAGCAAGCAGATTTATGTGCTTGAGACAATAGAACCTTACCCCAAGAAAATCGCTTTCGACTTCTTCGGCGACCGCATTGGCCAGTATGACCAATACTGCGAGGTGGGCAGCACTGTGAAGCTGAGTTTCGATATAGAAAGCCGGGAATATATGGGCCGGTGGTACACCGACATACGCGGCTGGAAAGCCGAGCCCGACAGCGGCAATGCCCCGGTGCAGCAACCTGCTGCCGCCCCGGCTGCTCCTGCATCCGCTCCCGCTCCTATGGCTCCCGCCCAGGGCGTTCAGGCACCGCCTCCCGCCGCCACCGACATGGACTTTGCCGGCGATGAGAGCACCGACGACATCCCGTTCTAAGCAGATAAGTGTGAAAGGTTAAGTGGGCTGGCGCGCGCTTTCCTCACACCGATGACACCGATCGATTTTTAGTAAACGAGCTTTTTTTAGTAAACAAGCAGACAAGTAAACGAGTAAACAAGCGGGCTGACGCCTGCTTAGCTACGAGCTACAAGATTCAGT
>DGVT01000052.1:874-65911 GCA_002395965.1 Porphyromonadaceae bacterium UBA4277 | reverse complement strand
TGAGCAGCTTGAACTGCTGCGTTCCTTTGTAGAAAATTTGTGCAAACCGAATGCAAAAAAGTTTGCTTATTTTGCTGAGGTGCAGCCAAATTTATCTAAATTGTAGCGGAGCGGAACGCAATTTCGCCACTCCTGGATTTGGATAATCTGCACACGCTCGGCATAGTCAAGCGAGCTTGCTTCTGCTCTCGGCTCGCGTGACATTTCTACACTAACCTGCTGGCGGAATTAAATTAGTTTTGAGGTTTACCGGTAACACATTGATAATGTTGAAGTTCCTCTTCGAGGCACGATTTTGATTGTGCGGTCTGCACCAAGCTGCGACCCTCGGCGAGGCTCTTGCATGGTGTTTAACACATTGCGGCTCTTCGAGCCTTTCGACCTCTTCGAGGTTTGCGCTTGATAACCAATGTCATATCAAAACATGTAATTCAGCCAACAAGTTACACTATTAAAATTTAACTCCATAATTATGCGATTTTGTTTCCGCAAAGGTGGTGTAAACCGAGAGCAAGCCAAACGAAGTGCAAGGTGAGTTCAATGTCAAACTTGTTTGAACCTTGGTGACCCGCCGCCTTTGTTGTCAAAACTCGCTTGAGTTTGCCGAGACGCAGCCCATTTAATGCAAAAAAAGGCCCACCCGAACGTGAGCCTTATGCTCAAGAATTGATTTCAAAAATTAAATCCGTGACCATTCCACTTTAGTGACGATGCGCCACATTCGCCATTTGTGTCCCACCAAGTCACTTCAATGTCTTTGCCTGTTCTTGGCAGACTGATGGATCTTAAGACATTCATATTACTGCTCTCCTCATTAACAGCATCAAAACCAATTTCTTCATAGGAAATCCATTTCATTGTCTTGGTCGCATTGTTATAGCGGAAGAATTCAATGTCATCATATTGGCCGGCTACATACCATCCGTTGTCGAATGTCTGTCGCACGCAAGCAAACAATTTGTGCTTACCGTCGGCTTCGTTCCAGTAGCACATCTCAATTTTGCTTACCGCACTTTCGTGGTGTCGTTCATAGCAGGCATAACCATTCTTGAGATCAATCACAAGTTTCTCGCTCGGTTCCAGCGCGATACCCTCGCCTTGGTAAAGGACTGCGTGTCGGAAATTTTCAAACAGTGACATCCCCTCAACATCGCATTCATCCAAGTCGTTGATATCGGGAAGTGACTGCAAGTAAGCTTGTAAAAAGTCTTTGATGGTAGGTTGCTTGCCGGAGTAATCGACTCGTATAGTCTCTTCTTGCGCAAACATTGCAAGCATGGAAAAAGCCATGATAATAGCTATTGATATTCTTTTCATACGTTATTATTTTTGGGTTGTGAATGAGCAAAAGTACACATTTTTTCTTAAAGTAAGGCGTTTTTTGACGAAGAATTTGCTTGCCTTGCGAAATCGGTCAAAATGCCGGTGACCGAGCGCCTTATATTGTCCTCGAAAAAAACTCTTTGGTTCACATTACCGAAGCGTAATACTTGCGCGTGAACCAGCGGCGGTTGGCACGAGACTTTAGCATGCTGTATATGTGTCTGCGTCTTGAGTGATGGTCGCTCACGTTCAGCCATAAATGTGAGAGACGCCTCACAGATGTGGCTCTCATAATCTTAGACTGAGGCAATGAAGAAACTCTATCCCGGCTATACCTTCTACTGCGTCGATATGCGTACGTTCGACGGCTCGGGCGGCTCCATACACTGTGTTACCAAGCAGATACCGGCCGACAACCCCATCCGCATCCTGCACATGCACCTGCACGGCAACGTGAGCATGGGCGACCTGACGGAGGTTCCCTTCAGGGCTGTCATCACCAACAAGAGCGGCATCAAGAGCGCACAGCTGGTCTATCGCGTAGGCGATGGCCAGTGGCAGACGGCGGAGCTGACTGCCAACGGCAACAGCTGGTCGGGTAGGGTGCCTGTGGGCAGCTTCACTAACGGGCTGCAGGTGGACTACTACATCCAGGCCACCTCAAACAATGGCAAGACCATCACCAAGCCTGTCAATGCGGCTCACGGCGGCTACTTCAGCTTCACGCCCGACAACACGGTGCCATACGACGATGTGTTTGACTTCGGCACGGCATCCGTTGACAACGATAAAATCACGTTTGTCCTCGACACTAAGTATCTGACCGAGGACACCTCAACCGAAGCCTACACCGGCATCAGCGAGGTGGGCACAACACGTCCGACTAACGTCGCCGACGAGTGGTACACCATCACCGGCTACCGACTGAGCACCAAGCCCACAGCCAGTGGCATCTACCTGCATCATGGCAAGAAGGTGATCATAAAATAACATATTGAGCCCACTTGAAAAGGTCTTGAAACGACTGTAAGCCCTCAGCCCAGGGTGATAATCAGGAAGTTATGCTTCGCCTTGAAAGGACAAGAGCATAAAATGCGACTTTTTCAAATGGACTCCATATTCCAGTTTCGCAAATAGCAACAATGTTGCACCCTCTAGTGTTTATCTCTGCCTTTGTGCGCCTGAACGATTCCAGCGGTATCAGTGACTTGGCGATATTTAGCCCTGAGCAAATGCCCCTCGGCTAAATGTTGTGCAATCCCAAGCAAAACCAACAAGCCTTCTCCCGGCCAAGCCGGTTGCAGGTGGGGCGAGCTGTGGATGCGTCCACGGTCTTGCTTGGTAATGTGTCGGCAATGAGTTGCGACACCAGTTAATGATGTCGTCAATGCTATTACAGTGGTTTATGTTTTCAGCGTATGCCATACTTATCGTCCTGTTATGGTTTCTGCTAATGGGTTTTCTTTGTGTGAGCGTAGGTTGGCAATGGCCAGTTCTTTGGTGGCATTGGCATAGCAATACTCGCAGCCGTGCACGCAAGTGTTGTATTCGCCGATGTCTTTGCTCTTAATGCATCCGCAGAAGAGGCGCTGGCCCTTGTCGCGGTTGTTGCCATGTGTAGCATATCTGCCACCGGGCAGCATGATTGCGCCCTCGGGCAGTTGTTCGGTTTCGCCGAACAAGTTTGCCGCTTGAATTGGTTGTATCTTGACATTGAGGTAGTCCATAAGGACTTTATCATGGTACGCAAGACGAATGATGAGTTCATCGTCGATGCAGTGGTTTTTCTTCACCCCAAATTCAGTGAGGTCAATCTTCTCGCCGCAAGTCGCCAGTTCATAACCCCATTTCTCGTTGAGTCTTGCCAACTTGGAGGCAAATTCACACATTTGCTCCTCCGACCAATCAATGTAATTGATTTGGGCTTTTGTCAGATTGCTCTGCACTTTGCGATAACTCATGATGTCGGCGAAGCTGAACACTAACTTCTCGGTATAGCCGTGAAGTTGGTCGCCGATGTTCTCAATCTTTTTGAGCAGTGTGTCAATGTTGATTTGGTCGGTAAGTACCAATGGGTCGAAACGCCAAATCACATGGCCTTTGCCGAGTCGTTCAACAAGTTGCTTGAACGTGTCGATTCTCTGTGCAATGGGCGGTACGCTTTTTTCCAAGCCCTCGGCTTCGTAATCGTTGAGTGAATACTGGATATAGCAGCCAATCCCTCTGCGTTCAAGGATTGGCAGGTATTCAAGCAGTGGTTTCGGGTTCTTCGACCAAAACACTATGAAACGTGTGTTCTGATACGAGACATAACTGCGAACTCCGTTAAACGGATTCGTCCATGCCGAGTAGCCGGCTTTGTCGAGCCGATGGAAAAACCAGTCGGCATAAAACGCAGGAATGTCGGTGCTGCGGCTTGCCGACACGAGAACTGGAACTTGCATTTCTACAAGCTCTCCATTCTCACGCGGCAGTTTCTGTTTATTCCAAGTGGCCATGATGAACTAATGATTGAATAAAATATTGCTATTGTAATCATATCGCGTTTCGCCGTCACATTCTCGGGAGTGGAGTAGGGGCTGGTGGTGCCGGTCATGCTCTATTTCTCATTTACTCGACATTCATCGCTATCAGTCAAATAATTTTCACAGTCCACCCCATTTGCAATGCATGGTTTATCTTGTCGAGGCGGTCTTTCTTTTCTCGATTACTGCTGTGAGTGATGACATAGAGTCCAGGCTCTATCTCTATTTGGCGGTTACCATACTTCTTGTCGCGAGTGGTGGAAACCAAAGGAACTTTGCAAAACTTCAGGCCGAGTTCGCGCACGCGGAGCAATCCGGCCTCATGCACTGCTTTTGCAAAGGTGAGTGCGGCATTCTTTTCTTGAAGAATGGTTCCATTGCTGCGAACAACGCACAAGCCGGTATTCGGTGCGCGTTTCGCAACTTGTTTCCCGCGTTCTCCATATTCCTTATGCTCCACCTGTGGGTCGATTTCGAGTCGTTTGGCTTTAATAATCTCTGTGATATTCGCTTTGCGCGACAGTGCCACGCTGATGGGCTTTCCCGGATGATATTCCACCACGAGCACGAGATCACGCTTGATGGGTTGAAGCCGTGGAGCGATATCACTGCTTAATGACGGAAGAATCTCATCCTTGATGATATTTTCCTCCAGTTCCTCCACCTGCCGGATTACATCCTCGGGGAGTTTCACTCCCATATCGCGGGAGTTTTCAATGATGCTATATAATTTCTCGAGCTTGGTCATAACAGCGTTTCAAAAACTGAAAGTGTTCATTATAAAACGCAAAGGTAATGAAAATTTTTCTACCACCGCTCAATTTCTAAAGAAATTGACGCTGTAGGGGAATGCTCAAAAAGATGCTCAAAAAGATACTCAAAATAATGCTCAAAAAATGCTGTTCCTTGTTGGGAAGAGTGATGATGCCTGTGGCGTCGCGAGCTGCACTTGGTGCAACACTCGCTTCATTATCTCCCCGGGCACTTTGTGGCTTGATGCGCCTGTGTTTTTGTCGCTAATATTGAGTTTTGTTACGCCACCTGTGTTTTGGGCGCTAATATTGAATTGTGCCCCCTCTTAAAAAACGCGAGTTCGACGAAATTAAGTCGCAGTGGCTCAGTGTCTTCTCTAAGTTGAGGGAGGTGACCCAACGGGTCGGAGGAATGTGTAATGACGCCCATTGTATGAGCCCCACTCCGCCTGTCCCGTGACACACTCCCCCCCAACCCCCTCTAACTTAGAGGGGGAGCTGCTAACGCGCTGATTTACTGGTATAAATTTCGTCGAGCTCACGTTAATAACGACTTTACTTATTGTGAAAATCGTAATTGGCGCTTCTTCCGTATTCTTTTTTTTATTGTTTTGGTAGTTTATTTGGAATGTTCAATGGCCTGTTGGTCGGTTGGGCCATTAATGTTGCCATCATCGGCGGCGCACAATCCATATTCGGAGGCAGGTGCCGAGTATTGCTCGATGGCTTTGTGCATTTTGCGTTTTATCTCCCGCACAACAGAGTAGGGCGACAATATGCGCACGCCGGGTCCGAAGCCCAGCATCAGGGAGAAGAACTCCCAGTTTGGCTCCACAACCACCGAAAAAATCATGCTACCGTCTTCGGCTTTATCTCGAACTATGCGCTGTGACGAATGAATAGGCTTAGTAGCTATATAGCCTGCTTGATCCTTGCTTGCCCAGAAAGTGATCTTGACCGGGTTGCCCCAACGTGTGACTCCGATGACGTAGCAAAATTCACCTAAAATGTGTAACTTTGCGACATTGTAGTGCACAAGAATAATGACAAAGTCCGAAAACATCCGTCAACAATGGCGTCGCTATCGCGCCTGGCAGCAGGACCCGACCCATGGCAAGGAACCATGTGACCGCTCAGTGACACACCACTGCGCCAACTGCGGCGTCGAGTTCACCGGTGACTTTTGCTACCAGTGCGGCCAACGTGCCGACACGGGTCGCATCACGTGGGACAGCATCCGCCGGAACGTCATGGAACTATGGGGGCTGGGCACCCGGTCGCTTCCCTACACGCTGTGGCAACTGGTGTGGCGTCCGGGCTATCTGATTGGTGACTACCTGCGCGGCCGCCGCCAACTGAGCTATCCACCTATCAAGATGCTGGTGATTGTGGCGTTGTTCACCTTTCTGCTGTTTAACATTGCCGACGACAGTGCTGGTGACAAAGTGGTCGAGATCAGAAACTTCGACACGTTTTTCGACCAGACCATGGAGTGGTTCTTCAAACATCTCGACTGGTTGATGCTCTTTTTGATGTCATTGTTCATCGTCCCCACCTACGCACTGTTTCGCTTCTCGCCAAGTTTCCCGCGGCACACGTTGCCTGAAGGGTTCTTCATCCAGGTGTTCAACAGCTGCATGCTACTATTGTTCTTCATCGTTTACTTGCTATTGTCGATGATACCATTCTCGGTGGTGAGCAGCAATGTGATATATGTGGTTTGCTATGTTGTCATCTTACTGTTGCTGTTGCGCACCTACAAGCAGTTGTTCGGTTTTGGGTGGTGGGGTACCGTATGGCGCATGGTGCTGGTGCTGTTTTGCGGTGCAAAACTCTATGGCTTGACAGCCGAGCTGTGCTATCAGTTCTACTCGCACTACAACCATCTGCCTGCCGATGGCAAGTACACGTTTGAGCATTGTGTCTATTCTTGCCTGTACTCACTATTGCTAATTGCGGGATGCTTTATAGTGGCTCATGCCGTGGAGTATGCCAAAAAGCGACTGCAGCGACGAGGCGAGTGATATAGTCCCTCCCTGTTAAGGCTCTTGTGGCTATCATTTTGCGGCGGGAAAAACCGAATTGATAAATAATTGTCAAAAAAAACGCTCGTTAGTTTTACTTATATTAAGATATTATTTTGTAATTTTGCAGCCTGCATAGTGAGCATGTGTGTTACGTGTTCAACAAGATAAGTACTCAAAATCATCAAAATGAAACTTTTACAACAAAAGTTGGCTCAATATGACGAGCCGCAAAAAGCAAAGGCAGCCGGAGTATATCCTTATTTCCGTGCCATCTCGAGCGAACAGGACACCGAGGTAATCATCAATGGCAAAAAAGTGCTGATGTTCGGGTCTAATTGCTATAGCGGTCTTGTCAATCATCCCAAAATCAAGCAGGCCGCTATCGAGGCAATCGAGAAATATGGCACCGGCTGTGCCGGCTCGCCCTTCCTTAATGGTACGCTCGATATTCACAAGGATTTAGAGCGTCGTCTGGCAGCCTATGTAGGCAAGGAGGACGCTATGATTTATAGCACCGGTTTCGGCGTGAACCTGGGTGTGGTGTCAACGCTCACCGGTCGCGAAGATTATGTGCTGTGGGATGAGCAGGATCATGCCTCGATTATCGAAGGACGCCGATTGTCGTTCTCACAATCGCTCAAATATAAGCATAACGACATGGCATCGCTTGAGAAGCAGTTGCAGCGTTGCGCCCCCGATCGCGTTAAGCTCATCGTTACCGATGGTGTGTTCTCGATGGAAGGCGATGTGTGCAAGCTGCCCGATATTGTGGAGCTGGCCCGCAAATATGATGCCTCGGTGATGGTTGATGAGGCACACGGCATAGGTGTGTTTGGCCGTGGCGGCCGTGGCGTGTGCGACCACTTTGGCCTTTCCGACGAGGTTGACCTGATAATGGGCACGTTCTCGAAGTCGTTTGCATCGTTGGGTGGTTTTATTGCTACCGATGAGGTGATTACCAATTTCCTTCGTCATCATTCGCGCAGCTATATCTTCACAGCCAGCATCACACCGGCATCGACTGCTGCCGTTGGTGCAGCTCTCGACATCATGGAGAGCGAGCCCGAGCGTCAGCAGCACCTGTGGGACATCACTCACTATGCGCTTGAAGGCTTCCGCCAGATGGGATGCGAGATAGGTCATACCGAAACGCCGATTATTCCACTTTACATCCGTGACAATTACAAGACATTTGCAATCACTCGCGACCTGCTGAATGAAGGTGTGTTTGTCAACCCGGTGGTGTCGCCTGCTGTGGCACCTACCGACACGCTCATACGTTTCAGCCTGATGGCTACGCACACCAAGGAGCAGGTGACTATTGCCATGGAGAAGATTCAGAAAGTGTTCAGGGCGCATCAACTGATCGACTGAATAATAAATATTTGAACATATAATATTTAATGGTTGTTGCAGTGAGCTGTAACAACCTTTTTTTTGGCGGTTCGATAATAGGGCGTAATTGCGGTGAAAAAATGATTGATAATACTTGCATGGAAAGTTTTTTTTACTTCATGCGAAAAAAAATCGCGATTTTGTATTGCACATTTAATTTTTTAGTAATTTCGCACCGTAGTTAATCACGAACATAATTAAAACAATCAAATATATGATTTATAAATTTGTCATAGGATCGGAAGAATCAGAGAACTTTAAGCTGGAAATAGCCATTGATGCCGAAGACACATTTGTGCGTCTGCGCAATGCAATTCTTGAGGCTGCCGGCTACGATAAGGAGCAAATGGACTCATTCTACATCTGTGATGATGAATGGACAAAAGAGAAAGAGGTGACCTATGCCGACATGGGTCTTGACGATAGTGACGAAGATGTGTGGATCATGGAAGACACACGCCTCGACGAGCTGATTGAAGACGAGGGTCAGAAGCTGAAATTTGTGTTTGATTATATGACCGAGCGCTCGTTTTTCATGAAACTGAAGGAGACGGTGCCCGGAAAGCATCTGCACGACCCACTGTGCCAGCGCAAGGAAGGTAAGGCTCCCAAGGAATTTGTCGATATGGACGCCTTTGCTGCGCCGATTCCTAAAATCCCCGACGCTTCAAACATCGAGGAACTGGATGCCGAGTTTTATGGCGACGAGGAATTTGATGAGGAAGAAGTGGAGGACTTCGGCGAAATAGAGAGCAGCGAGTTGTAGAATGTGATATCGTGGAAATAGATTTCGCAACAGCTTGACTGAAATATCGTTTAGTACAGACCTTGGCATAGATTGTGTTGAGGTCTTTTTTTCAAAGCATTTGTTTATTTATCGATTTTGAATTAATTTTGTCTTCACAAACATGAGCAAAAGCAATAACGGAATAACGCGACTGATAAGGCTGCTATTCGGCATCTTTATGGTGATAGTGTATCTGGGGATGGCCTACCTTCTCGCCGTCAATTTCTTCGACTGGCCGGCAACATCGGTGTGGAAGATAGTCAGGTGGACAATGGCCGTGATTCTTGCCTTGTATGGTGCATTTCGCTGTTACCGGCAGGTTACCGGGATGGATTATTACCGCGTTAATCGCGACGACGAAAAAGAATAAAAAACATAAGAGCTATGAAAAAGATATCGGCATTGATGATGTGTGCCTGCCTGCTGGTGCTCGCCTCGTGTGGCGGCGGGAAGCCGTCAAACACCAGCACGTCGGGAATCGCAAAGATTGCCTGCGACGAGTCGTTTCGCAACATCCTTGACCAGGAGGTGGAGGTGTTTGAGTATAGCTACCCCGACGCCAGCATCATGGTTAATTATACAACCGAGGCTGCAGCACTCGACTCGCTGCTGCACCGCAACGTGGACTTGATTATCACTTCGCTTGACCTTACCGACTCACAGCGCGACATACTCAAGAAGCAGGGGCGTGCCTTCCGTTCGCGCAAAATCGCTGTGGATGCGGTGGCAATCATCGTTAACAAGGAAAATGACATCGACGAATTGTCGATGAGCGACCTGCGCGACATCTTCTCGGGAAAAGTGAAGCGCTGGGGCGAAGTGTTTCCCACGCGTCTGAAGCGCGACTCAATCAAGGTGGTGTTTGACAACTCCGGCTCGGGAGTGATGCATTATATTAAGGATAAATTCCTCGACGGCGGTTCGTTCGGGGCAAATGTGTTTGCCCAGCATTCGACCGACGACGTGTTCCGTGTTGTGCAGTCGAACAAGAATGCCGTGGGCTTTGTGGGCGTTAGCTGGATTACAGCCGACATGAAGACCAACGAGCGCACAATGGAGGAAAAAGTCCTGGACCTGAAGACCAAGAACGACGTCAGCGTGATTGACTTTACCGACCGCATCAAGGTGATGTCGATACGCGCCGACGACCAGCCCCAGGGTTGCAAACCCTATCAGGCCTATATCAACGACGGCAGTTACCCGCTGTTTCGCTGCATATGGGCCATCGATGCCAGTGCCGGCGGCACCCTCGACCATGGCTTCTTCAGTTTCCTCACTGGTGTGATAGGCCAGAAGATAATCCTCCAGACCGGAATATTGCCTGCAGCCGAGCCCGTAAGGTATGTCGAAACTGTGAAATAACGTCAAAATGTCGCGCTTTTCGGCTCTGTTCATTCATATTTGACGATATTTGCCTAATTTTGCAGAAATGTTGTTGCGCCGATGGCATGATTTTTGCCTATCGTCATGACAACGCGAGAGAATTAAATTGATTATTAATCTTTAATTAAATACTACAATGAAAGGAAAATTCTTTATCGCAGCCCTGCTTCTTGCAGGAGCATCTCTCAGTAGCTTCGCTCAGGGCTACAAGGATGGTATCGAATACTACAAGGTAGATCAGCTCGACAATGCTAAAGAACTGCTTGAGCGCAACCTGAACGCTGCCTCAACCGACAAGAGTGAAGCATATTATTACCTGGGCATGATAGCCCTCCGTCAAGGTAATAAGGCAGAAGCTAAGTCTTACTTTGACAAAGGTCTGTCGGCCAACGCCAATAACCCCTATAACCTGGTGGGCCAAGGCGCATTAGACTTGATGAGCGGCGGTAATGCCAAGGATAACTTCGATGCAGCCCGCAAGCTCTCAAAGAAAGACCCCAAGCTGGAGATGGCCATTGCACGTGCCTACTATGATGCAAATGCCACCACCTATGCCAAGGACATTGCCAAGTGCATCAAGAATGCCCGCAAGTGGAATGTTAATGACCCCGACTCTTATATCTTTGAGGCCGACACCTATGCCGACAAGCGCGATTGGGGTGCAGCAGCCGGAAACTATGAGCTTGCTTTCACCAACGATCCTAACAACGTAGAAGCTTATGTGAAATATGCCAACACCTATTTCAATGTGAACCCCTCGATGGCTATCGACCGCCTGAAAGAGCTCCTGGCCAAGCAGCCCAACTCGGCACTTGTGCAGCGCCAGCTGGCCGAGAAGTATTACGAGGACAACCTGGGTAGCAAGGCCGCCGAGCAGTATGGTGAGTATATTAAGAACCCCAACCACTTTGCACAAGACGAAGTGCGCTATGTGCAGCTGCTTTACTTCGGAGGCAAATACCAGGAGTCGTATGACCTGGCCACCAGCCTGATCGGTAAGCTCAAAGCCGGTGACGACAAGGTGTTCTACATGCGTCGCATGCAACTTTATAACATGAGCATGCTTGAGAAATGGAATGAGGCATTAACGGCCGGACAGACGTTCTTCGCAATGACCAAGCCTGCCGATGCCACCTATGAGGTGCGTGACTATACCGATTATGGTAAAGCCCTTCAAGAAGCCGGACAGTCCGAGGCAGCCCTGGAGGCCTACAACAAGGCCATCGAGCTTAATCCGCAGAACACCGACCTGATTCGTAACATGGGCGACACCTATGCCGATGCAGGCGACTATGCAAAGGCAGCCTCTTACTATCAGAGACTGTATGACACCGAGCAGAACACGGCAAACGATATCTTCATGCTGTCGAACTACTACTACGGACTGGCCACAACGGTCGAGGGCGATGCTAAGGCCGATGCTATTGCCAAGTCGCAGAAGTATCTCACCGAGGTTGACTCGAAGGTGCCCGGCAACGTGCAGATCGTTAACCAAAAGGCAAAACTGGCCAAGCTCATCGAGGGTGACGAGAACACCGGAAAGGCAGCTCCTGCCTACCGCGAACTCATCAAGATCCTCGAGTCGAAAGAAGACCAGACGGGCTATGACCGCTACTACAAGTATGCCTACAACTATCTTGCAAACTACGAGTTTACTAAGGGCGACAAAGCCTTGGCAAAAGAGTACTATCGCAAGTGGCTGGAGCACGATCCCACCAATGAAGATTTGCGCAAGTATGTTGAGCAAATGAAATAAATTGTCAGTAATGTGAACATGGGTGTCGGGATTTATCTCGGCACCCTTTTTTTATGCCATAATGTGACTTTCGTTGTCCGGGTCACCCATCGCACATGCCGGTCGGGGTCAATGTCGGGAACTCGGTTGCTGCCTTCAGAAATTTTTGGCTCCTGAATCAATTACTTTATCAAACTCAGGCTGCCCACGTTGGAAAGCAAATGAAATAACCATTGCATAACCTGATCATAATCATTGCATAACCAACTAAAAATCATCGATATGTCAATAATGTTCATTATTAATTAGGTGAATTGTAAAATATTGTTTATCTTTGCAAGTTGAAGAACTGAATGTATGTAGGTTGTTAATACTTGTTTTTTAATATAAAACCAAAACTTAGTTATGCCACAGTTATGTTATAATACAAGAGATGAGCTTGTAATCGTTGATTTAGATAAGGTTGCCTATATTCAGGCAGGTGGTAATTATTCGCTTGTTGTCTATATAACAGGTCATAAAACGACACTCACAGCCGGCCTGTCGAATGTGGAGCTGATGATAGCCAAGGCCTATGAGAAAGGCACATCAAGCCCGTTTGCGCGTCTTGGCCGCAGTGTGATAGTGAACCATAACTATTTGCGTCGCATTAATGTGCTCAAGCAAAATGTCGTTTTCAGCGACCTTGAGCATCAGTCCTTAGTGCTGGCTATTCCCAAATCTCTGATCCGCAGTTTTAAGGAATACATCGAAGACAAGTACAACAAGTAGTCATTTTACACAATTATTGAAAACTTTATAGGTATGACAGAATATGTTCTGGGTCGTGAATGCGAAGAGCCCTTTGTTATTCCACAGAGTGCCACGGCTGTGAGCCGTCAGCATGCACGCGTAACCATTGACGACAATAAAAACTGGACACTTGAGGACCTGGGCTCTCCCAACGGGACGTTTATCCGTGGCGATAACGGGCAACTTGTGAGAGTGAGCCGTGTGTCGATTACCCCCGACACGTTTATCGTCCTTGGGGGAGAAAATGTTAAAGGGTGCTCGTTCTATGCCCGCCATTTGCTCACACCCAAGAATTATACTGAAGATTTTTATCACATACGCGACATCAAAGAGAATTTTGAAAAACGCCTAAACCGCCAAGAAAAGAAGGCTAAATATATAAAGTGGGGCACTACCGGCCTGTCGGCAATAGCCCTAATAGGCTCCATGTTTTTTACCGATCCGGCCGGGACAATATTATTTTTGCGTTTATCCAGCCTTGTAACGGTAATCACAGGACTTGCCTACGACCCCATTAATGCCCGCAAGAAAATTAAAGAGCAGGAAACGTTGTTCATGCAATGCCCTAATCCTGCGTGCCACAACACATTAAGTGCCAATGACGTGAAGAATCTGCATTGCCCGCGCTGCAAGGCTCAGTAATGCTACGAGATGGTTTTTAATGTTTCAAATGCCAGAATGCAATGTTTCGTCAATTAACCCCCGCACCTTCAAACAAGATGCTTCAAAAAATTTGGACACATTGAAATGCGGCATTAACTTTGCAACAGAAATCAGAAACATTACAAACAATTAAAACTTAAGATTATGGATACTCAGACAACTCAAGCTTTCGGAAACGAGAACAAGAAAAATCAAGGTGAGAACAAGGACATGAAGTGGGCAAAAGCTGCAAAGGTGGCCGGTGCGGCTGCAGCAGTGGCCGGAGTGGGTGGTCTCGCAGCATCGGTGCTCGGCGGCGACGAAGCACAGGTGGCAGAAGCACAAGAAGAGGCCTTAGCCCAGGCTAATGCCGAGGAACAACTCATGCAAGACCAGCATCCTGAGGCTGCCGAGACACAATCTCAAGCTCAATCTCAATATCAAGCTCACGCACACGAAAGTGCCGCAGCACAAGCTGCCGAGCCCGTAAGGGCCGCCGCCTCACAGCCTCACAGTGCAGCCCAGGCCAGTGCCCAGCATGCCAATACTGCAGCTCAAGCACAACCAGCTCAAGCACAGCATGCCCCGGCTGCTCCGGCCGCCGCTCACGATGTGCATCATGATAATGTGGCTGCACCTGCCGAGACCATGGCCGAGACCCATGTCGATGCAGCCGGCTTCGTAGCCGATGCTAATGGACTGCCCGTTGACGAGCAGTGGCTGGCAAATAATGATTCTCCCGCTCAGCCCGCCAACGACGCCCAGACTACTCAGCCCGCTCAGCCTGCCAATAATGTAGAGGCTGCAAATTCTGCAGCTGCGCTGAACCAAGAGATACCGCCACTGTCGCAATCGGCAATGAACATCCTGTCAAGTGGAGTGGGTGATGACCTTGCCGACACGGTGAACGTGAGCCCCGAGATATTCATGTCGATGATGGGCCTTAAGCCTGCCGATATGGTTCAGACCGAGCTCAATGGCGACGGACAGACGCACATGGCAGCCCTGCTTGCCAACGACAACGGCCAGTATATGCTGCTCGTTGACAGCGATGGCGACGGCTTCCTCGACACGCTGACCGACATGACCGGCCACGAATATGCTGCGCTGGGCGGTGGCATCCACTTTGAGGTGAATGTGGGAGAAATGCAGGCATTTGTTCACGAAATCAACCCTGAGACATTGGCCGATACGTCGATGTATGCAAGCTCAGGTGCCGAAATCACAGGAATAGAAGGTAACGGCGAAGGTGAAGAAGTGGCCTATGTTGACGAGCACGATATCATCGACACTCCCGACGATAGCCACATCGATTCAACGCTTGAAACCGCAATGGACAGCAACACCGATGATTTGTTTGACGACTTAGTTCCCGGTGAGGAGCTTGCTTCAAACGATGAAGACCTGAATACCGATCTCATCGGCTTCGACGACAGCTCAATGGCGTAAATTCAAATTAATAAAATGAGTGATTCAAATATGCCCAATGCATTAGGGCAGATACATAGAATTGAAATCGTAGCGCAAGCCGGGCAGGACGTGAGTGTTGCCTGTCCGGCCTGTGGCTGTGAGAATGCCTATAGGGTGCTTCGCGCCGGTAATGCAATTATTGCATGTCGTGAGTGTAAGTCTCCGCTACTATTGCGCATTCAGAATAATTCTGCGATAACCCCATCGGCACCTCAGCCTGCACCACAGCCCGCGCCTCAGCCTGCACCACAGCCCGTTTCGCAGCCCGTTTCGCAGCCCGCGCCACAGCCTGCGCAAGCGGCCTTCATCGCGCCTCAGCCGGTTCAACCGCCGGTTCAGGTCGGTGCTCAGGCTATGCCATCGGCTCCTCTGCTGGGACTGGCTATTGCAGCCGGCGACGGATCGTTTATGATTAACGAGCATGCGCAGTTGGGCCAGCCTGTGCGCATCAAGTGCGGGAATTGCGGGAAGATGCACATCCTGAAGCCTGCCAGCGCCGGCCGCAAAACGATTTCATGCGTAGCTTGCAAGACGCCTATCGTCTTTGTAGTGGATGACCCTGCAGCTCAGGCGCAAGTAAAGGTGGCGACAGCCAAGGCACCGGTCGAGCCACAAGTGACCATCGCACTGCGCGACCACGACAAGCAGCAGTCGATGGGAGGAATAGCATTCGGCGGCTTCATGGGGCTGAATAAGAAGACAATCCGCTTGCGGGTAGGCCAGAATACAATAGGCCGTGCCGATTCAGAGAAGCCCAGCAGCATCTCGTTTAACGACAGTTTCATGAGTCGCCAGTCGGTGATGATTGATGTGTTGCCAGCCGATGATGCCAAGGCCGGCTATCGTTTCCTGTTCAGGGTGCTGAGTGCGGCTAATCCGGTCTATGTCAATAAGCAGCAATATGCCGTGGGCGATTCGGTGTATTTGAACTATGGCGACACCATTAGGTTAGGAAGAACTACAATGCGTTTTGTGCGCGTTAAATAGGACGGTTTATGAAAATTAGTTTACGACAGGCCTATTCATTCATATTGCTGGGCAAACGCTCTAATCAGGAAGACAGCCGTTTTCCCGACATGGATGTCCTTCCGCCCAATCAGCGGTTCTTTATCGTGTGTGACGGCGTGGGTGGCCATGCCAAGGGCGAGGTGGCCAGCGGTCTTGTGGCAAATACCATCGGGTCGGCGCTGATGCAGTTTGACTGGAGTAAAGATTTCACTAATGCCGACTTTGGTCGTGCTCTTGACAAGGCCTATAATGCCCTCGATGCTAATGCTGCTAACAATAATCATGATATGGCCACGACCATGGTGCTTGCAGCCTTTCATGGCAGTGGAATGACGCTTGCGCACATAGGCGATAGCCGCATCTATCACATTCGCCCCGACGATGGTATAATCTATCGTAGCGATGACCACTCGATGGTTAACACCATGGTGCATAACGGCATGATAACTCCCGACGAGGCCGAAACCGACAAGCGGCGGCACATCATCACGCGCTATATGTCGCCCACCGATGCCGACCAAACCCGTTGCATGGCCACTGTGCTGCAAACTGCCGACGTCAAGGATGGCGACTATGTGTTTCTGTGCTCCGACGGGGTGTTGCAGTCGATTGACGACGAAATGCTGATCGACATCATGGGTAATGCCACCAGCGACGAGCAAATCATAGCTCGGATGAAAGAGCGTTGCCAAGCAAGTAGTGATAACTCAACGGCAATACTCATTCACGTTGATCATGTAGAGTATGCCGACGGTGCCGGCGCACTGCGTCACGGCAATGCCGACGGCAATACCATCAGGTGCGATAACAACGAGGCCGGTGTGGTGAATATAGCTTCAACACTACGCACTAATCCCTATAAGCCTAAATGTGGAATTTGGAGTTTTCTCAAACGCATTTTTGGCATTAAATAAACAATATATATAAAGACGTTAAACGATGTATGAGCTGGCAAAAGGTACTATACTCAATGGCAAAAACAAGTATGTAGTAGAAAGTGTGCTTGGTCAAGGCGGTTTTGGGTTTACTTATCTGGTTTCGGCCGTGATAATGAACCAGAACATCCCCGTAAAGACGCAGTTTGCCGTAAAAGAGTTTTTCTTGAAATCTCATTGCATGCGCAATGAGCAAGATGGTTGCACCATGACCTATGCCGAGGTGGGACAGGCCGAGGTGTTACGTTGCCAGCAAGATTTCAAGGCCGAGGCCGGCAGGCTTGTGAGCATTTGTGAAGCTAACCGCAAACTTGGAAACGAGGAGGCCCTCACCAACCATCACATTGTGCCCGTGAATGAATGCTTTGATGCTAACGGCACGTCATATTTTGTGATGGAATTCCTCAATGGCGGCAGTCTGCGCTCAAGAGTCAAGGCCGATGGCGTGATGAGCGAGGTGCAGGCCCTGTCGTTTATCCGTCCCATAGTCGATGCTGTGGAATTTCTGCACCGGCGTAAAATCCTGCACATGGACATCAAGCCGGAGAACATAGTGATGCGAAGCGGTGGCGACACACAGGCCGATGTGCCGATGCTTATCGACTTCGGCATCTCACTGCACTTCGATGATAAAGGGGCGCGCACCACACTTTCCAACTCCAGCGGCCTGACGCCGGGCTACTCGCCCATGGAGCAGGCACAGCCCATTACGTCGTTCGACCCGCGCATCGACGTGTATGCCCTGGCCGCAACCACCTTCTACTTGCTCACCGGTCAAGACCCCATCAACTCGGCCGACGTGAATGAGGCATATATCAGCAGCTCGCTTCCCGAGGGGGTGAGTGAGCGCACGCGCAATGCCATTATTCATGCCATGCAGCCACTAAGGCAATACCGCACCCCGACGGCGGCCGATTTCCTTAAAGAACTTGCTGCAAGCTACACCTTGCCCGTGGGGCACATTGTGGCAGGACCGCTCGACAGCTATCGCGTCACGCGCATCTTGGATGATTGTAAAGGCTATATCAGATATGAAGCCCGGCGTGCATCTGAAAACCGCAATACGGCCGACATGCATGCAACGCAGTCGATCGAGACGGCGCCGTCGATTGCCAAGCAGTCGTTCATACTTTTTGAACAGTTTGTTAATGGCGTGTCGAAACGTGGCGAAGATTATAGTGTCACCTTAGGGCACATCAGTGAAGAACAAAAGCAGCTGTTCACCACTTCGGTTCTGGAAACGACCGGAATCGAGAGCCTCGAAACCTTGCCGGCCATGACGCGAGGCAAGGGCGGGATGATCGAAGCCATCTGCTTTGAGGCGGCCGGCACGACCTATTGTGTGATGAACTCATCATTTAAGCCTCAGTCGGCTCTGGTGAAGAAGATCTCGTCTGTTTCCGACGGAGCCACGCAAGTAGTGACCGATGTTGCCCGCCATGTTAAGGTGAACATGAAGCTGATAGGCGCAATAATTGCTGCCGGATGCATTGTGGGTGCAGCGATTGTTTATGTTCCCAAACTTGTAAAATCAATGAGCAAACAGCAAACTGAGCTCATATCGACCGAAGCCGACTCGGTAGCCGATGGTGTAGAGGAAATGAATGCTGTTGAAGATAATAAGGCTTCGACCCCGTCGCAGGCTGATGTGAAGCCAGCGGCACCGGCTCAGGAGCGCGAACCGGCGACCTCAGTTGCCGTACCGGCCGCAAAAGTTGAAAAAACTGAGGCACAGAAGGCCGAAAAGCCTAAAACCGAAGAAAAGAAGAGCGTTGCCTCACAGCAGTCTAAAGCTGCCGATAAGGCCGAAGCAGCCAAGAGTGAGAAAAAACAATCGGCAGTCACTTCACAGAGTCAGGCCGATAAACAGGCTTTGGCGCTGCTGTCGAGGCTCAATGCAGCAGGCACAATGCCGTCGTCGGCCGACATGCGCCGCCTTAATTCGCTCAAATCAAGTGCCAGCCCCGATGTGCAGCGGCGCATCGAGGCATTTAATGCCAAGTGGGACTGGTAAAAATAACGACTAACCGAACACAGATGAACAAGATTAATTACATATCGCTAATTATATGTGCGGTTTTAATTCACTTGAGTGCTGTAGCACAGCTGCGCTACACTCCCGAGATCGAGGCTCAGGCATCGCAGGGCGATAAAGATGCCCTGCGCTCGTTGGGCTACTGCTATCAGTCGGGAAACGGCTTGAAAATCAGCTATACAAATGCTTTAAGCAACTATAACAAAGCGGCTGAAAAAGGGTCGGTTACAGCTCATAACGACATCGGTTGGTGCTTGCTTCACGGCTATGGTGCTGCAGCCGATACCGTCAAGGCACTGAAGGCGTTTCAAGCAGCAGCCAAGCAAGGCGACCCCTATGGCATGATCAACCTTGCATTTTGTGTGCGCAGTGGGGTGGGAGTGAAGAAAAACCTTGATAATTCGCGAAAGATGATGCAGGCAGCTATGCAGAATGGCAATCCTCTGGCCGCACTTAATGAAGCGTATTATTATCTTGCCATCGAAAAGAATGCTCAGAGTGCCTGGACGTGTGCCGAGAAAGCGGCGCAGTCGGGACTGCCTGAAGCACAATATGCACTCGGGTGCTTGTATTATCAGGGTGTGTCGCGGCAGCCCGACCATGCTAAAGCCGTAGCCATGTGGGAGCAGGCAGCTCAAAATGGTTATGTCGAGGCATTTTTCAATTTAGGCTGGTGCTACGAGCATGGTGATGTGTATGCCCAAAGCTATCAAAAGGCCATTGAACTCTATACAAAGGCGGCCGATGCCGGTGAGGCCGATGCTCAGTACCGCCTCGGATGTTTTTATTACTATGGTAACGACGTTATAAAACAGAGTTACCCTGAGGCTGTGAAATGGTTCAGCCGTGCACTGAACAATGGCAACTTGGGAGGCGCCGCAAGAATAGGTGAGTGCTTCTACCGTGGCCAGGGCGTTCCCAAAGATTACGATCAGGCCTTCGAGTGGCTCACGCGCGCTGTTGAAGATGAAGAGGGATATGTCAACCCGTCGGCCATGCGCCTGTTGTCGGCTTGCTACAGATATGGCCGTGGAACCGACGAAAATGCCGACTTGGCCGAGCACTGGCTGAAGATGGCGGCCGAGAAGGGCGACACGACTGCACAAGACAATCTGAATGTTGAAGGCTCGGTGTTTCACGACAAGCCGCATTCACTGCCTTGGCTACCCATTGCCAAGTTGCTCGACGACTATGACCAGCCGGGTCGTGCCGTAAATCTCTACCGCCTGGCGGCTCAAGCCGGTAACGCCGAGGCTCAATATCATTTGGCCAACTCTTATTTCGCCGGCCGCGGCGTGAAACGAATTTATAATATGGCAGCCCGGTGGTATCGCCTGGCCGCCATGCAAAACTACACCGAGGCTCAATATTCGTTAGCAAAGTGCTATATGGATGCACGTGGTGTGCCTCGCAACTATAAGCGTGCCATCCAGCTCTTCACGGCAGCAGCCACAGCCGGCCACATCCAGTCGCGGCTGCAACTGGCCGAAATCTACGGTCGCGGCGAGGTTGTAGATATCAATCAAGCTGAAGCAGCCCGCTGGCGCGAACTGGCGTCGCAACCCTTAGTCGTCGATGTCCCCAACGAGTCGCACCCTGTAGTGGACAACGACGGCCGTCAAATGAAATAATGTGAAAGATTAAAGCATAACCATGAATGAGATGAAAAAAATATTTCTTTTAATTGCTCTGACACTGCCCTTGATGGCCTACTCGGCCGGCAAGGTCGATAAAGCCCAGGCCGACAGTATATTGTTTGCTCTGCTGAGCAGTGATATGGGTGAAGACGCATTCAGCCATGCCGAGAAAGCTGTTATAGGCCGTGACGGCCGCAAGCGTGGAACGGTCTTTGTGGTTGAAGGCGAGAACTTCCAGATTAAATCGTTGCGCAACGATGTGTATTACATAGCCGGTCGCAACGAGTGTGTGCCGGTGGACGATGCTCGTTACCCGATGGAGACAATGAATAACCTGCTGCTGGGCAAGATAGATGGTGGACAACGTGACATCACCGTGCATCACCACCAGTATGGCGGACACAATGCCACGTTGTTTATGCCCTTTGATGAATTGCGCTCCAAGCTGCAGCCCGGCATGAAGGCCTACTGCTCGATAACGGCGGTGACAACCGAAAAAATTGAGGGAGTGCTTGTGTATCATGATGTGACGAATAACGTAATTCACATGCTTCAAATCTCATCGCCGTTGCTTGCCGTCACGAGTGGCCAGGGCGAAATGGAAGCTGAACTTTATACTAATATTCCGCAAGATAACATCCGCAACCTCTTTGGTGTGGAAGACGAACTTAATAGTCCGGTGGTAAACCCTGTAAATCTTAAAAGTAAGAAACGATGAAAACCAATATGAACAATATGAGACATCTAATATTAGTACTGTCGCTATTGCTGTGCACGGCAGCGACGGTAAATGCTCAAGACCAGTTCTCGATCAACGAAGGCCTGGATGCCGGCAAGTTGAAATCGACGATTGAGAATAATGTGAACTCATTTATCAATGCCATGACCGATGCTGCCGAGCGGCAGCAGAAGAAGGTTCGGCTTAACGAGAACCAGTTTACGTCGCAGGCAATCGAAGACGTGAAAATGATGTGGAAGAATAGTCCCATGAGTTGCCCGCCAGTGAGAATTCGCACGCGTTGCCTGAACACGTCGAGCGGCTATCAGGTGCGCGGCATCCCTATTGACATCCTCAATGCCGATGCCAATAATTCCCGTCAGGAGTTGACCATCGACTTCACGCGCGAAGGCCTGATCTCTAATGTTGCCATTGCCATTGAGATGCATCGCTATGACCAAATCATGGCCGATAATCACTCTTCGCTCGACTATGCGCGCCGGCAGAAGGTGGTGGAATTCATTGAAAACTTCCGCACTGCTTATAACCGTCGCGACCTGCCGTATATCTCCAGCGTATATGGTGAGAATGCGCTCATCATTACCGGCCGCGTAATTAAAGAAGTGCCCAATTCTACCGACGGCACTTTGACCACACTGACTAACAAGGTGGTTTATACCCGCCAGAATAAAACAGAATATATCGATAAGTTGCGCACCATCTTCAAGCGCAATAGCTACGTCAATGTGCGCTTTGAAGATATCGAAGTGGTGGAGTCGAGAAAATACGACAACATCTATGGCGTGACACTCAAGCAATACTGGCACACTGCCCCCTCAGCCAAGTCCAAGGGCTACAGCGATGTGGGCTATCTGTTCCTGATAATTGACTTTACAAATAGCGAAAACCCGCTGGTGCAGGTGCGCACATGGCAGCCCTATCTCGACGAGCATGGCAATATTGTCACAACTCCCGACCAGGTCTATCATTTGGGAATGTTCCGACTTTCAAGATAATTATTAACCATAAAATATACTAAGTATGAAAAAAATACTACTATTAGCTGTTCTGGCATTATGTGCCGTGGCAATGCAAGCTCAAAAGGTCCTCGAAGTGACCGAAGTACCCAACACCTTAGGCAGTGCCTACATGAATCAGCCCGGTGAATACCGTGCCCGCGTAGATATCAAGTGCCCCACGTCGATTCCCTTGGAATTTGAGACTCAATGCGACAAAGTGGAAGACATGCGCATAAGTAGCGAGGATGACGGTGCCACTACGACCTATACGATGTATCTCAATGTCGATCCCTCGGTGCGAGAGTACAGCACCCGAGTGCTGACCATTGCTTCACCATCTTACGACGATGTTTACTACAGCATGGCTTTCCTCAAGTCGGGCCAGTGGGTGACCCTGAGTGTGAGCGATCCTAATGCCACCGTCGATACCGGTTGCTATAACGAGCATCACAACAAGGCAATGCAAGAGATTAAGAACATGAACTATGCCGAGGCTCGCCGCCAGCTCACCATGGCCGGCACATGCGCCGAGGCCGACCAGCAGGAGAACGATTACAACATTGCACTTGTTGACTCGCTCATGCTCTATCGCATCCAGGCCGACAATGCCCTCAAGCTGCTCGACTATCGCACTGCTTCGCACTACTATGAGAAGATGATAGGGCTCAACTCCTACGACTCATATGCCATGGAGCAGAACACGCGCTGCATCTCCAATTTCAAGAGCGAGTGTGACGTGTTGTTCAATCGTGCCGAGTGGCTCTACAACGAGCGCGACTACAATAAGGCTAAGGAAATCTACAATCAGGTCATTGCCCGCCAGTGTGCCTATGAATCGCAAGCCAACTCGCGCCTGCAGAGCATCGAGAGCAATGCCCGCAGCCGCAAGAACCACAGCCACGTGCTCACCTATGAGTGGCGCAAAGACGTGCCCATCGGTCTGCACATCGGTAAATATAATATGCACAAGGCCGGCGGTTTCTTCCAGTTAGACTTCAACCCGGCAATTTTCGATGCCATCCGCGGCGAGTGCAAATATGAGGACCCGGCTACTACCAGTCCCAAGTACCCTGAGTTTAATGTGGCATTCGGTTGGACCATCAAAATCAAGAATCCCGTGTGGGTACACGTGGGTCCCGGCTTCACTGGCAAGTTCTACTATGGTAAATACAAGGACAAAAACTTCCCCTACTACGACAAGAACGATGCCGACCCGCTTGAGGAGCGCGGTGAGGATGCCGACAAGCATTTCAACTTCGGCTATGCCGTCTCGCCTGTTGTGGGTCTGACCATCAAGTATAGCTATTTTGCTATTCGATGCACCTATCAGTATCGCTTCACCATCAAGAAGGGCTTACAAGAATTCATGGAGCCGCATCGTGTATCGGTGGGTGTGGGTGTCGCATTCTAATTATAAACATTCCCATATAACTATATGCTACTGCCCAACGTTGGGCGGTAGCATTTGGGGTTAATAACGCATTTAGAATTGCCGATTATGAATAAGATATTAAAACGTTTAATTTTTCTCATCACTTGCATAGTTTCATTGACACTTGCAGCCGAGACAAAATATACCTACGACACTCGTGAGTGGATGAATATCAACTCGGCTGCGATGCAGATGCTCAATAACGACCGTACGGGCAGCCGTGTCCCGTTCAAGCCTTGCCTGATCAATAACGATTTTGTGGCGGCCAAGTGCAAGATCGTGGAGTATTATGACTGTGCCATCTACTTCGATCCTGACAAGCGCGCCGTGATCTATGTCGATGACAAGGCTCGTGCCGATTATTACGTTATCTTTGCCGATGCCACAAATGTGAATATGGGCCCCGGTGGATATGAATTGTTTATTGAATGCAACATTTCGCCTACAAAGTCCTATGACCTGCTCTATGACTTGCGCACCAATCAGGCTCGCAAACTTGCCGACGGCGACATGAACATCATGAGCCGCTTTGCGCGTCGCGTACCGCACATTAATTACAAGAACCCGCACGACAAAATCTCGAAACTTCTGCACGAGTATTTCAGAGAACTCTCAGAGGGTGACTATGTGGAGGCCGAGAAGGCGCGTCGCAAAATAATCATGAAGGCAAATCAAGACCAGGGCATCGACAGCGATGTGCTGCAGTGGGACAATACCACCATTTTCAATGCCTACCCCCTGATGGAGCTGGGTGAGGCTCTCATGCTCAGCTACCCGACTAAATACCGCGAGCGTGAGTCGTTGACAATAGCTCGCGACCCATTTGAGGGTTACAAATATGTGAAGCAGGTGTTCCGTCTCGACACGCTTCTCAACGAGGCTAACTCGGTGTTGCTCAGTGGCGACATACGTCTGTCGGTAGATATGATAAAGAAAAACGTTGAAACCGAGCTTATCAACTATGCTCGCTGGGAAGGTACCGAAGAAGCCTACGACCGCGTCTTGATGACACTGTATAACAGCCCGTTGCGTAACGATGCGCGCAGTGAGCAGGAAAAAATAGTGTATTCGAAAATAGCCGGCTCTCAGTCGAAAGACGATTTCATAGCCTATTTGAATAAGTTCAAGGGCGTGGATGAAGGGCATTTCAATTTCATTGAGCAGCGGCTCTTTCAGGTGGCATTCGAGCAAATGCCGGCCACGGCTCAAGGCTGCAAGGAGTACTTGAGCAATTATCCGCTCTCGCCGCATGCCGACGAGGTGCGCGCCAAGGTGAGCGAATATGCTTATCAAGAGTTGCAGCCCACGGCTGCATCGTGCCGCAAGTTCCTGAACGAATACCCGCAGTCGCCTCACGCCGAGGAGGTGTGGTATCGTGTCTATGAGCTTGCCTATAATGAGACTGGCGACAATTTGGAGCTTTGCGAGAAATATCTCACCGACTATCCAAATTCGCAATATTGTGACCAGGTGCGGCGCAAGATTCTCAAGATTAAGTATGACCGTGCAGTGGCAGCCGGCACCGTAGCAGCCTATGACCAGTTTCTAAAGGAAAACACTTATAACAGTTACACCGAGGATATCCAGAATCGTCGTGCCGCCCTGACGGGTGGAGGCAGCTCGCATGTCACGCCCATTGATAATAATTATCAGCCAGCCACTCACCAGCGCCCGCAATCGGCAGTGCAGCAGCCTGCGTCGCAATCGCAACAACCTGCCGTGCAGAGCCAGCGACCCGCTACACAATCGCAGCAGCCTGCGTCGCAATCGCAGCAGCCGGCCACACAGAGCCAGCGACCTGTCGCGCAAACGCAGCAACAGGCTAAGCCCGCACCCAAGAAGCCCGCACAGAGCACTCAAAAACAGCAGCAAAATGGCTCAAATAATTCCAATTCATCCACCGGCACGCTGTGGGAGCTGGACTTCTAAGCCATTCCGGTTTCTTACTGTATTGAGAGTTCACTTGAAACAATCAGACAAGCAGAGCCCTTTGTGGGGGCTCTGCTTGTCTGCTGAATTACTGCATCGCGCACTTGTAGCTCGTAACTTGTAACTCGTAACTAAAAAATCTGTGAAATCTGTGTGAAGACATAGCGTTGCATCGCGCACTTGTAACTCGTAACTTGTAGCTCGTAACTTGTAGCTCGTAACTAAATACGCGTCAGCCCCAATTATTAATTTAAGTTTCGCAAGTAGATAAGTTGGCTGTCGCCTTCTTCCTCCTCGCAAGGCATAGTGCAAGTGAACTTGCCCTCTGCACTTGCTTCGCTCGTCAGTTGCTCACTGCTTAATGGTTAATGGTTAAAGTTTAAAGAATTAACGCCACTGAACCAGGTTAAGTTTTCCGGAAACTTAGCGAAACTCTCATTCTATCATTCATTAACCCTTAACCTTTAACCCCTAACCTTCAAGTTTCTAAAGTGGCGCAGCTACTTTAGAAACTTGAATTATTAATTATTAATTAATGCGCAAGAATAATATTAATCAGCACATTCACGTCATCCACATCCACCATGCCGTTACCGTCCAAGTCGGCATTACCGGGATAGCGATCCTTATACTGGTCGTAGAGCAGGATAAGGTTGATCATTGCGTTCACGTCATCCACATCCACCATCGCGCTGCCATCAACATCGCCGGAAATAGCAGTTGTTACTTCTATATCATCAACGATGTTGGTAAACTCCTTCCACTGGCCGCATGAGCGATATAACTCCACTGTGCCGCGCGGCACATGGAGCGTGCACAAATCTTTAGGCACATCATAAAACACAAAACCGCCCAATGCAACGTTTTCAGGATGATGAATATGGCTATAAATATTCTTTAGGCCGCTGCAGCCACCGAATGCAGCGTTGCCGATTGAAGTGACGGAGTTGGGGATGGTCACGCTCGTCAGGCCGCGGCAGCCCTCGAACGCCCACTTGCCGATTTCGGTGACGGAGTTGGGGATTGTGATGCTCTTCAGGCTGGTGCAGTAGTCGAACGCCTCGTCGCCGATTGAGGTGACGGAGTTGCCGATTGTCACGCTTGTCAGGCCGCTGCAATATCTGAACACACTTTCGCCGATTGAAGTGACGGAGTTGCCGATGGTAACGCTCGTCAGGCTGGTGCAGTAGCGGAACGCAAAAGCTTCTATTTTTGTAACTGTTGAGGGTATTACAAGGTCTTTTACCTCATTGCCATTTAAGTAGAGATGATGAGCGTAAATGAGGGGCTGGGATTCATCATTAGCGAAATCTATATTGCACCAAGCCGTTATGTCTGAAATGTTTACCCTCGTCAGGCTGTAGCAGCTTTCGAAGGCAGAGCCGCCGATTTCGGTGACGGAGTTGCCGATGGTGACGCTCGTCAGGCCGCTGCAGTTGTAGAACGCCCCGTCGCCGATTAAGGTGACGGAGTTGGGGATGGTCACACTCGTCAGGCTGCTGCAGCCTTGGAACGCCGATCCACCGATTTCGGTGACGGAGTCGCCGATGGTGACGCTCGTCAGGCTGCTGCAGCCTTGGAACGCCGATCCACCGATTTCGGTGACGGAGTTGCCGATGGTGACGCTCGTCAGGCTGGTGCAGTAGCGGAACGCATCGACGCCGATCGTTTTTACGGAGTTGGGGATGGTCACACTCGTCAGGCCGCGGCAGTAGGCGAACGCCCCGTCGCCGATTTCGGTGACGGAGTTAGGGATGGTGACGCTCGTCAGGCCGCTGCAGTGATAGAAGGCACGGCCGCCGATTGAGGTGACGGAGTTGGGGATGGTGACGCTCGTCAGGCCGCTGCAGTTATAGAAGGCACTGCCGCCGATCGTTTTTACGGAGTTGGGGATGGTCACACTCGTCAGGCTGCTGCAGTCGCTGAACGCCCCGTCGCCGATTAAGGTGACGGAGTTGGGGATGGTCACACTCGTCAGGCCGCTGCATCTATAGAAGGCGTTGCCGCCGATTGAGGTAACTGAGTTGGGGATGGTGATGCTCGTCAGGCTGCGGCAGAAGGCGAACGCAAATTTGCCGATTGAGGTGACGGAGTTGGGGATGGTCACGCTCGTCAGGCCGCTGGAGCTGTCGAACGCCCCGTCGCCGATTGAGGTGACTGTATATGTGTCATCGTGCTGAATGGTTACATACCGCCCATTAATGTATTCTTCGGTAGTGTAGATGTGATGCGCAATAGTAGGAATCACCACAGAGCCGGTGTATTTGTTATTACCGAAGGTAACTGCGACGGTGTTAGTGCCTGTTTTTTTATAATAAATATCGCCGGATACAAAGTCATAGGCATCATAGGCAGCGGCGATGCCGGCGAACAGCGTGATGCTGAGCAGCAGGGTAAATAATCGTTTAGGCATAATATTAAGATTTTAGAAGTTAATAATTCACAAAAATAGCACTTTCCGGTAATCTGTGCAAATTTCCGGGGTGTTTTTTTGAAAAGGAGCGTTTTTCCGGGATTTTCAGAGGCTATTCGGCCCACCACTGCGGCACATCTTGCAAAGTGCCGCTCATTATACGGTCATCTGTCACACAGTGCCGCTCACAGCTCCGCAGTGAACGGCACAATGTGTTTAGATAAAAAGCTCTGGCTCGGCCATCAGCGAGCCAGCTCGCATGGCTCTCGCTTAATCGCTTTTTTCGCACACTTGCAAGTCTTCCGACTTGCCTGCACTAAAGCCACTCGTTTACTTAATTACTGCATCGAGCACTTGTAACTCGTAACTTGTAGCTCGTAACTAAAAGCTTGTTTACTCGTTTACTTGTTTACTTAATTACTGCATTGAGCACTTGTAACTTGTAACTCCTAAAGCAGGTGTCGCTCCGGCTAATTTGCGGTAGCTCCCAGTTTTTATCAGTTGATTGATTTCTTTGAAAAATAGTGCTTAAATCATAAATAGTGTTTATTGCCGGGTTTTAATGCCAGGTTTATTTTTTGTTGTGAAAAATTTATAATATTTTTGTAGATTAAAATAATGTGCGCTGTGCATGTTGCAGTGCTAAAAAGAGCAGTGAATATGAATGCGAAGAAATTGACATTTTGGGCCGTGGCATCGTTGCTGTCGTGTGTGGCTCAAGCTCAGCAGGTGAGCCAGAGCCAGCTCGATGCCGTCACGCGTGTTGTGCAAGCCACTATGCCGCAAAACATGGGCATCGGTGAGTTGAAGGTGCTCTCGGTCACCATCGATGGTGATGATGCTATAGTTGACCTTAGCGAGAATTACGGTGATGTGCCATTTACTGTGGCTTCGATATACGAGCTCAAGAAAAACATTAAGCAAGCCTTAGGGCAGCCTTATGGCAATCTCGATGTGGAACTGAAGATTGCAGGCAATGATATTAATGAGTATTTCACGACCTATGACGATGCCTACAAGCGTTCGCATGCCCCCTTCATAACCGAGGTGGATCCTAACCGCCATTACAGCCGTGCCCTCGACGGCAATATCGTGGCCTTGTGGCCGAGCCATGGGTGGTATTTCGAGCCATATCTCAACCGATGGGAATGGCAGCGGGCACGCATGTTCCAGACGGTGGAAGACATGTACACCCACAGCTATATAATTCCTTACCTCATGCCCATGCTCGAGAATGCCGGCGCCTATGTGTGGGATGCCCGCGAGCGCGACACCCACAACTTTGGCGTGGTGGTTGACAACGATGCCGGTGAGGCGCAGCACAGCTATCGCGAGCATAACGGAAAGAAGAAGTGGGAGACAGGCAAGGCAGCAGGCTTTGCCTATGCTCGCGAGACTTACAAGGACTTTGAAAACCCGTTTGCCGAGGGCACTTTCCGCCAGGTGGATGCGGTCAAGGAAAAAGATAAGAAGAAACTTTCTACAGCCTCATGGGACGTGGACATGCCCGAGGAGGGAACTTTTGCACTATATATTTCTTACAAGTCGTTGCCAAATAGCGTGAGCGACGCCGTTTATACGGTCAACTCGCTTAACGGGACAAAAAAGTTCAAGGTCGATCAGACCATGGGCGGCGGCGTGTGGGTGTATTTAGGCTCGTTCCACTTTGCCAAGGGCATGAATAAGGATGCAGTGACGCTGACCAACTATAGCGAGACGAAAAACGGCGTGGTGACGGCCGATGCCGTGCGTGTGGGCGGTGGCAAGGGTAACATCGTGCGCCGCGTGGCTTTACCAACCGACGAGAACAAACGCCTTGCAGCCGAGCAGGAAAATGAAAAGTATCTTGGCAAGGAAGGCGTGGAATATAAGTATATGAGCAGTGGCGACCATCCCTGGTTCCACCTCGGGTCGCGCTACTACTTGCAGTGGGCCGGTTTCCCGCATCAGGTTTACAGCACCAGCAATGGCATCAACGACTACACCGACGACTATCGCAGCCGTGGCGAGTGGGTGAATTATCTGGCCGGTGGCAGCGACGTGCTCCCCGGGAAGCCGGGTCTTAAGATTCCCGTGGATGTGTCGTTCTGCCTGCACACCGATGCCGGAACCACCACCAACGACGACATCATAGGCACGCTGCTGATATATTGCACCAAGGCCAATGGAAAGAATTTCGGAAAATATGCCAACGGAACACCGCGTGAAATATCGCGCCAGTTTGCAAATTTGGTCTCGACCGAGGTTGTGAACGACATTCGCAAAAAGTATGAACCCAACTGGACGCGCCGTGGCATGTGGGACAAGTCGTACTATGAAGCCCGCGTGCCCGAAGTGCCTGCCCTGCTCATGGAGCTGCTTTCGCATCAGAACTTTGCCGACATGAAGTATGGCCTCGATCCGCAATTCCGCTTCGATGTGAGCCGCTCAATCTACAAGGGTATTCTGAAGTTCATTGCCCAGCGTGACCATCGTGACTATGAAGTGCAGCCGCTTGCAGTGAATTCGTTCAGCATTCGTGAGGCGTCGGTGCCGGGCTCGTTTCTGCTCACATGGCAGCCCACCGCCGATGAACTTAGCGACCGTGCCCAGGCTAAGAAATATATAGTGTGTGAGCGCGTGGGAGGTGGTGGCTTCAAGGAAATTGCCGTCACACCCGACCCGCGCCATGTGGTAAACATCACCGATCACGAAATTCACAGCTATCGCATTATAGCCGTGAACGATGGCGGCCGCAGCTTCCCCAGCGAGACGCTTTCGCTCGGCGTGGCTCCTCACAGCAAGGGCACAGTGCTCGTGGTCAATGGCTTTACTCGCATCAGCGGGCCCGACTGGTTCGATGGCGATTCTATAGCGGGGTTCTACGACAGTAAAGATCATGGTGTGCCATATGTTGAACAAATCAACTATTTAGGGGCACAGCATGAGTTCCGTCGCAAATTGCCATGGCGCGACGATGATGCTCCGGGCTTCGGGGCATGCAGGAGCAATCATGAGACCGAGGTGATAGCCGGAAACACATTCGACTATACTACAGTGCATGGCGCCTCGATAATGAAAGCCGGTTACAGCTTTGTCTCAACAAGCCTTGCATCGGTTGAGAACGATCCTAATGAGCTCGGTGGCTATGCCACGCTCGACTTGATACTCGGCAAGCAGAAGGAGGTGAAAGTGGGTCGTGGGGCAGTGCCTTCGCGTTATCGCACGTTCAGTCCTGCCTTGCGCGAGGCTGTGAGAGCATTCACCCGTGCCGGTGGCAATGTGCTGGCCTCGGGAGCATACGTCGGTACCGACATCTGGGACAAAGATCATCCAAGCGAAGCCGAAGTGGCATTTGCCGAGAATGTGCTTGGCTACAAGTGGGTGGATCGCTGTGCAACACTGCGTGGTGAGGCTTATACCGTTACCACGCCATTCATGCAATTTACCGATGGCGACAAGCTGACGTTCTGCAATGAGTTAAATGCAAAGCTATATGCCGTGGAGTCGCCCGATGCCATCAAGGCAAGCGACAGCAATGGCACCACACTGATGAGATATAGCGAGAACAACATTCCAGCTGCCATAGCCAGCGACCGTGTGGGCTATCGCACAGTGGTCATGGGATTTCCGTTTGAAGTTATGACCCAGCAGTCGCAACGTGACGCGCTCATGAAGCAAATCCTCTCATTCTTCTCGCGATAAACACTAACCAGTGAGCAAGTTAACAACTTGCAAAAATTGAAGATTATTATAATTAAATAGAATATATTATGGCAAGAATTAACTGTTTCATCCCGTTTGCAAATGCTGAGCAAGCATTGCCCACTATCGAAAACCTTAAGGCTAACGACTTGGTTAACAAAATCTATTTGCTGGCGAATAATGATAGTGCCGGCTCAATCGACGGTTGTGAAATAATCAAAGTGAGTGCGCTGAATGCCTCGTCAACCATGCAGGCTATTGCACAAAAAGCCGATGCCGACTATGTGATGCTCTACACAAAGTACGACACACTGAAATTTGCCCCCTTTGCCATCGAGCGCTTTGTCAAGCTGGCCGATGACAGCAATAGCGGGATGATGTATGCCGACCATTATAACGTGACCGAAAATGGTGCCGACAAGGCCCCGGTGATTGATTATCAGTTCGGCTCGTTGCGAGATGATTTCGACTTTGGGTCGGTATTGTTCTATTGTGCCGCTTGTTTCAAGAAGGCCGCAGCAGCCATGAAGGCCGACTATGAGTTTGCCGGGCTTTATGACCACCGCCTGAAGTTGAGCCAGTTTGCAGCCATAACCCATATCAACGAGTTCCTCTACAGCGACGTAGAGCTTGACACACGCAAGAGCGGTGAAAAGATTTTTGATTATGTGGATCCGCGCAACCGTGGTCGCCAAATCGAGATGGAGAAGGCTTGCACCGAGCATCTGAAGGAAATAGGCGGCTATCTGCCCCCCGAGGTGGAAGTTGACGGCAAGATGGTGCCCAATTTCAAGCACATTGAGTTCAATGACGGAAACTTTGAGGTTGAAGCCACGGTAATGATTCCCGTGCGCAACCGCATTCGCACCATACGTGATGCCATCGACTCGGTGTTGAAACAAAACACTACGTTCAAGTTCAATCTCATGGTGGTTGACAACTTCTCGACCGACGGAACCCGCGAAGCGATTGCCCAATACGACGACCCGCGGTTAATTCACATCATTGCCGACTACTATGACATGGGCATCGGTGGCTATTGGAACCTGGCCGCACATCACGAGAAAGCCGGAAAATTCATCGTTCAGCTCGACAGCGACGACATGTATAAAGACGAAAACACCCTTCAGACGATGGTCAACGCCTTCTATGAGCAGAATGTGGCCATGGTGGTGGGCACCTATATGATGACCGATATCAATCTCAACATGATAGCTCCCGGCATTATCGACCACAAGGAGTGGACTCCCGAGAATGGCCGCAACAATGCCCTTCGCATCAACGGGCTGGGTGCTCCGCGAGCTTTCTACACACCTGTGTTGCGCGACGTGAAAATTCCTAACACCAGCTATGGCGAGGATTATGCTTTAGGGCTGAACATATCACGCACCTATCAGATAGGCCGTGTCTATGAGCCTGTGTATCTGTGCCGTCGCTGGGACGATAACAGCGATGCCAGCTTGGATGTGGAAAAGATGAACCGTAACAATCTGTATAAGGATCGCATCCGCACATGGGAGCTTCAGGCTCGTGTGGCAATGAACAAGAAATAACGAGAATTACATAGTCATTCTCCCGAAAGTCATGACGACGAAATCATTAGCTCAACAGGTAGAGGCACTTGAAATGCGGCAGAAGGACAACTGGCCGCTCGCTTGCAGCAACTATGCCGCTCTCGACAATGCTCAAGTGCGCGACTTGCCACTCGGCGAGAGCCTTGTTGTGCTTGAGTATAATCCTGAGCGCAGACGCTCGGCCGAAGCACCTGTCGATGCTGCCGCGCTTGCTGCAAGGCCCTGTTTCCTTTGCCGCTCGGGGCAGCCGGCAGAGCAGGAAATGGTGGAGTGGGGAAGTGGAAGGTATAAGATTCAAGTCAACCCTTACCCCATTTTCCCCCGTCACCTCACCATTTCGGCCACCGAGCATGTCGCGCAGAGCCTTTACGACCCGCGCAGGGTGGGTGATATGTTTGCCTTAGCCCGTGAATTGCAAGACTATGTGATTTTTTATAATGGTCCGCGATGTGGTGCGTCGGCACCCCACCACTTTCATTACCAGGCCGGCATGAAGGGTATTATGCCGCTGTGCGACGAGGTGATGAACGAACTGGCATGGCCCGATGAGAATCGCATAGAGGGAAACGATGAGGGCTTTATAGCCTATTCCCAGCGATTTGGAAGATTTTTGTTCATGATTAAGAGCGAGCAGCAGGTTCAGGCCGAACTCTACTTTGCCCGGTTGCAAGTGGCCATGATGATGTCGAGCGGCCAAATGGACGAACCCATGCAAAACCTGCTGTGCTGGGTAGCCGATGGCGAGTATTACCTTGTGGTGGTGCCACGTCGCAAGCATCGCCCCGATTGTTATGGCCGGGGCGAAGGAAAGATGCTCCTGAGTCCTGCAAGTACCGAAATGGGAGGATTGTGGGTCATTGCCGTGAAAGAAGACTATGACCGCCTCACAGCCCCTGTGCTACAGAAACTTTATGATGAGTTGTGTATCGACAATGCCACGGCAGTATCGATAATTGATAATTATTTTAAGGCTAAATCACTATGATAACTAATGAAAATAATGTGCCGCAGGTGCGAGTGGGAATCGTGAGCTCGCCCGACAAGATTTGCCTGCGTTTCAACGGCGCATTTACCTTAGAAGGCAGATGTGAGATAACTGGTGACCAAACCGTTCAGGTTAATGGTGACAATATGATTGAGTTAGTCACCGATAATGGCCTTTCCAGCATGGGGAAGTCGGTAAATTTCATTCCCTCTTCGGCCGATTGCTCATTTACAATCCGTAACGTGACTATCGGTGTAAGTTTTCACTGGCGCCGACAGGAGGACCAGACGTTCAAGGGTGCACTTCAGTGCCTAATCGAGGGTAACAAGATAACAGCCATAAACGTAGTGTCGGTTGAAGATTACCTTGAAAGCGTGATTTCGAGCGAAATGAGTGCAACAGCATCGTTAGAGCTCCTCAAGGCTCATGCCGTGATTTCAAGAAGCTGGTTGCTGGCTCAGATGCAGAAACCTGCGCCTGCAGCCGGCAATGGGCTTGACGTGCTCGGCGATGCGGCTCCGGTTATCAAAGCGGCAGCCGATAGCGGAGACGAACTTATCAGATGGTGGGATCGTGACGACCATGTGAACTATGACGTCTGTGCCGACGACCATTGCCAGCGTTACCAAGGCATTACCAGGGCCTCGACCGATGCTGTGAAGGAAGCAATAAAATCGACATGGGGGCAGGTGCTCGTTCACGATGGCGAGTTGTGTGATGCCCGCTTCAGCAAATCGTGTGGCGGTGTGCTTGAGGAGTTTGAAAACTGCTGGGAAGATGAGCATCATCGTTATCTCGAAGCCCGCCGCGATAGTGAAGATGAAATGAATTTCCCCGATTTGACTCGTGAAGATCAGGCCGAGGAATGGATTCTCACTTCGCCCAGGGCTTTCTGTAACACGACCGATAAAAATGTGTTGTCGCAAGTGCTCAACGACTACGACCAGGAGACTGCCGACTTCTATCGCTGGCGAGTGGAATACTCTCAAGAGCAGCTTGCCGACCTCATCAGGCGTCGCACCGGCGACGACTATGGCCGTGTTAAGGACCTGCAGCCGGTGGCGCGTGGCACCAGTGGCCGCCTGTATAAGATGAAGATTGTGGGCGAGAAGCTGACAAAGGTAATAGGCAAGGAACTTGCCATTCGTTATGCCTTGAGTGAAAGTGCCCTTTATAGCTCGGCGTTTGTCGTCGAGCGGCATGACATCGACGCTGAGGGCTACCCTGCCAAATTCGTCTTGCGCGGTGCCGGATGGGGACATGGCGTGGGGCTGTGCCAGATAGGAGCAGCCGTCATGGGAGCTAAAGGGTATAATTACAAGCAAATCCTGTTGCATTATTTCATTGGAGCTGAATTAGAAACAAAGTATTAAACCTATGAATACAACCGAAAAACTCTCGCAGCGCACCCCGTGGTGGTGGGTGCCGACGCTCTATTTTGCCGAGGGCGTGCCATATTTTGTGGTTAATAACATATCGGTGATGATGTTCACCAAGATGGGTGTGCCCAATGGTGATATGTCGTTCTTCACCACGTTGCTTTATTTCCCTTGGTTTCTCAAGGGGTTGTGGAGTCCTATTGTTGACGTGGTCAAGACAAAGCGCTGGTGGATAATCGCCATGCAGGTGCTCATGACTGCCATGATGCTCTTGCTCACTTTCACCTTGCCTAAGCCCGATGCCCCAACCATAGCCACGGGTCACACGCCCATCAGCATGTTCACTTTCACGCTGGTGCTATTCATCATAGCAGCATTTGCCAGTGCTACTCACGACATAGCAGCCGACGGCTACTATATGCTGGCTCACAGCACCAGTAGTCAGGCAGCGTTCATAGGCATTCGCAGTGTGTTCTATCGCATTGCCTCAATCTTTGGTCAGGGTGTGCTCGTGTTCATAGCCGGGCTGATTGAAAGCAACACTCACGACATACCGCTGTCATGGCAAATCACGCTTGGAGTGAGTGCCGTAATTTTCTTGTTAATTACGCTTTATCACATCTTTGCATTGCCACATTCGTCCGATGATAAGCCGCGTGTCACGGGCGATGTGGGGTTTGCTACAGGCGTGAGGGAGTTTATGTCGTCGTTTGTGACATTTGTCAAGAAACCGGCAGTGCTACTTGCCATAGCATTCATGTTGCTTTATCGTCTGCCCGAGGGCTTCTTGATCAAGTTGTGCATGCCTTTCCTTGTGCATTCTCATGCCGAGGGAGGCCTGGAACTGACCACCGAGACTGTGGGGCTGGTTTATGGCACCTTTGGTGTGCTGGCGCTAACCATAGGTGGCATATTAGGTGGCATTTATGCCTCGCGTGTGGGGCTGAAAGCCTCGCTGTGGGTGAATGCTGCCTGCATGACATTGCCATGCCTGACGTTTGTGTATTTGGCTATAGCACAGCCCACTAATGTGTGGGTAATATCAATAGCAGTGGCTATCGAGCAATTTGGCTACGGGTTTGGCTTCACTGCCTACATGCTGTATATGATGTACTTTAGCGAAGGTGAGTTCAAGACTTCGCATTATGCCATCTGCACGGCGTTTATGGCTTTGAGCATGATGCTGCCGGGCTTCGTGGCTGGCTACATTCAGGAGGCTATAGGTTATGTGAATTTCTTCTGGATGGTGATGGCTTGTTGCATAGCCACTCTTGTGGTTACCTACTTTGTTGATAAGAAAATCGACCCTGATTACGGACGCAAGTAAAACAGCGATAACTTACATGGCTGAGAAGATTCTATATATTATAGCCGGTTGCAATGGAGCGGGAAAGACGACAGCATCAAAACGTTTTTTACCGTCGCTTTTTCACTGCGAAAATTGGGTGAATGCCGATGAAATTGCAAAAGGTTTATCCCCTTTTAATCCTGAAAAAGTCGCGTTATTGGCTGGCAGATTGATGCTTGAACGAATTCACGATTTGATGGAAAAAGGAGAGACATTTGCCATTGAAACAACACTGGCAACCCGTAGCTATCGCAATTTAGTTTTGCAAGCTCAGTCGCTTGGCTATGTCGTTAAGTTATACTTCTTTTATTTGCCTTCACCTGAAATGGCAATCATTCGTGTTTCTCATCGAGTGAAAAATGGAGGACATTATGTACCCGATGATGTTGTAATTCGCAGATATTACCTGGGCTTAAAGAATTTAAAAGAGTTGTTTATACCCATAGTAAATACATGGAGTATTTATGAATATGTCAATGGCACATATAAGTTGTGTCAAAAAGGTGTTAAGGGCGATAATTTTTCAACTGTTGAAGCAGAAGGTTTTATAATGGAGAATCATGAATGTTATCTTAATGATTTTGACCACAAATTTATAGATGAATGTAACGAAGCAGTCCTGGAAATGATTAAGGAATGTGCACTGCACGATGAACTTGTGGTAATGACCAATAATGCGGGAAGTCCTATCTGGGTGCGTGCCCGTGAAGTGCTGGAGAAGAATCCGGGGTTAAAGAACAGAAATGTCGAATATACACCTGTAGAAGTAGATATAAAGGAGATAATCAAAGGAAGAATATGAAACGTATTTTATTGTCAATAATAACTTTAATCATTGCGCAATCTTCTATGGCCTTGGTCAAGCCGGGTATAGAGGTTTTGCGCGACGGCGGCTTTGCTCAACTGCAAGGCAAGCGAGTGGGGCTGGTAACCAATCCCAGCGGCATCGACAATAACCTGAAATCCACTGTCGATATTCTTAACGAGGCACCCGGTGTGCAACTGGTGGCCCTTTTCGGCCCGGAACATGGTGTGCGCGGTAATGCTCATGCGGGCGATGCCGTGAACGATGAAGTGGATGCCAAGACGGGAGTGAAGATGTATTCATTGTACGGCAAAACGCATAAGCCCACTCCGGCTATGCTTCGCGACATCGATGTGCTGGTGTATGACATTCAGGACATAGGTTGTCGCAGCTACACGTTCTATGCCACAATGGGTGTGTGCATGGAAGCCTGTGCCGAAAACGACAAGGAATTTATGGTTCTCGACCGTCCTAATCCGTTAGGTGGCAACAAAGTCGAAGGTAACCTCGTTGAGGATGGCTATTTCTCATTTGTGAGCAAGTATCGCATTCCCTATGTCTATGGACTCACACCGGGCGAGCTTGCCACGTTGCTCAATGAGGAGCATCACATCAAGGGACATGCGCGGCTCACCGTCATACCGATGGAGGGCTGGACACGCGACATGAAATTCCGTGATACCGGAATGCCGTGGGTGCTCCCCTCGCCGCAAATCCCCACTCCAGAAAGTGCATTCTTCTACCCGTTGAGTGGCATAATCGGCGAACTTTACATCTTCAACACCGGCATAGGCTATACGTTGCCGTTCCAGCTGTTTTGTGCCACATGGGCCGAAGCCGACAAAGTGTGTGATGCAATGAACGCGCTCAATCTGCCGGGGCTGCATTTCCGCCCAATCAATGTCAAACCATTCTTTGTGACAAGCGTGGATGTGAACCAGCAGAAAAAGGAGGTGCATGGTGTGCAGACGTATATTACCGACTTCGATAAGGCCAACTTGACCTTGACGCAGTTCTATTTCTTGCAAGAAATGCACCGGCTATATCCCGATGTGAAAATCTTTGAGCAAAACACCAAGCGCTATGCAATGTTCGACAAGGTGTGCGGAACCAAGGAAATTCGTGAACGTTTCACACGCCGCTACCGAGTTGAAGACATTGCCGACTACTGGAACAAGGATGTGGAGGCGTTTAAGGCTTTGTCGTCGAAGTATTACTTGTATAAATAAAATTTTCCGATAAGGTTAACTGTTATGGATGCTCGTTATCAAGAATATGTAAATAGAATAAGTGCCTTTGTCGGCGCCGAGTGCATCTATACCGATGACTTGCGCCTGCTGGCATGGGGCACCGATGCCGGTTTCTATCGTCACATTCCTCAAGTGGTGGTACGCAGCCATGATGAGCAGCAAGTGAGCCGATTGCTTGCCGTGGCTCATGAAATGTCGCTGCCGGTTACATTTCGTGCTGCCGGCACCAGCTTGAGCGGCCAGACGGTGACCGACTCGATACTGATTGTGGCCGGAAAAAACTGGGAGGACTACTCGGTGTCGGCCGATGCCTCTACCATAACTTTGCAGCCGGGCATCATTGGCAGTGAGGTAGATAAGATTTTAGCTCCGTTAGGGCGCACGTTCACTCCCGATCCTGCTTCTAAAAACTCGGCAATGGTGGGCGGCATCGTGATTAACAATGCCTCGGGCATGAGTTGTGGAACGCATGCCAATAGCGACAAGATGTTGCTCTCGTTGCGCATTGTGCTTGCCGATGGCACCATCCTCGACACCGGAGACGAGGCAAGCCGTGAGCAGTTCAGGCACAGCCACCCTGAATTCATTGCAGCAATCGAAAAGCTGCGTGACGACGTGTGTGCCGACGCTAAGCTCGTGGAGCGCATACGCAAGAAATACAGTATTAAGAATGTTACCGGGCTTAACATCCTGCCACTTGTCACATTTACCGATCCGTTCGACATTATCACACATCTCATGGTGGGAAGTGAAGGCACATTAGCCTTCGCAAGCCGCTTCACCATGAAGACCGGGCACCTGTATCCCTTCAGGGCAAGTGCCATGCTCTATTTCAGCCAGATGCACACTGCTTGCGAGGCAGTGGTGGCCATGAAGTCCGGTCCTGTGCATTGTGCCGAAATACTCGACAAGAAATCGCTTGCCAGTGTTAACGACACCACGGGCGATAATCTCACGGCTGTGCTGATACAGACGTTTGCCGATTCGCAAGACGAACTGGATGCAAACATTGAATCGATAAAGAAGCTGCTCGAGCCATTCACGCTTTATGTGCCGGCTCACTTCACGAGCAATCCTAAGGAATATGGTAAATACTGGGCCATTCGCTCCGGAATATTTCCCAGTGTAGGAGGTACTCGACCATTAGGCACCACTGTCATTATCGAAGACGTGGCATTTCCAATTAACGTATTGCCTGAGGCAACTGTCGATCTTGCAAATATGCTCGTCGAACATGGCTACGACGACAGCTGCATCTATGGCCATGCGCTTGAGGGTAATTATCATTTCATTATTGCCCAGTCGTTTGACACGCCCGACGACGTGGCACGTTATCGTAACTTGATGAATGAAACGGTTAAGCTCGTTGTTGATCGTTACGATGGCTCGCTCAAGGCCGAGCATGGAACCGGTCGCAACATGGCTCCGTTTGTGCGGCATGAGTGGGGTGATAAGGCCTACGGAGTCATGCAGCGCGTCAAGCAGATTTTCGACCCGCAGGGTATTCTTAATCCCGGGGTAATATTCAACGAAGATGAAGAGTCGTTTGTGAGCGACATCAAGCCCATGCCGCTTGCCGACGACGAGGTTAACCGTTGCATCGAATGCGGATTTTGTGAAGTGAACTGTGTGAGCAGTGGCTTCTCGCTGTCGAGCCGGCAACGCATCATCGTCCAGCGCGAGATCTCACGCCTTCGTGCCACAGGGCTTGAGCCCGAGCGCTTGGCACGATTAGAAAAACAATATAGCTACTTAGGTGAGCAGACTTGTGCTGCCGATGGCCTTTGCAGCACATCATGCCCTGTGGGCATCAATGTGGCTGAAATGACTCACCACCTTCGAGAGCACGACAGAGGGCAGTTTGCGCGGTCGATAGGAAATTTGACCGCTAACCATTTCAAGAGTGTGAAAGGCGGCATTAAGACATTGCTTTATGTTGCCGATGCAGCTGCATCCCTTCTGGGAGATAAAGGAGTGTCATCAACCGGGAAAATAATGCACAAATTAGGTTTGCCGCTGTGGACGCCCGCAATGCCAAAGCCTCACAGCCAATCCCGATTTGGTGAAAATCAGGTCGTTGCCGATGCAAAGACTGTGGTCTATTTCCCCAGTTGCCTGAATCAGACCATGGGCCACGACCGCCACACCGACTCGCCCGATTTGATTGAAAAAGTGGTGTCATTCCTGAATAAGGCCGGATGGCATGTGATTTTTCCTGAGAACATGGACAAAATGTGCTGTGGCATGATATGGGAAAGTAAGGGTATGCCCGACATTGCCGATGGCAAGACTGCCGAGCTCGAAGCGGCATTGCTAAAGGTGAGCGAAAATGGTAAATTCCCGGTGGTGTGCGACCAAAGCCCGTGTCTGCATCGCATGAAGCAGAATTTCAAGCAAGTCAAGCCGCTCGAGCTCATGGAGTTTATTCACGACTATGTGGCTCAAGACTTGGTTTTCACATCCACCGACGAGCCGATCGCTTTGCACCTGACGTGCTCGACCAAGCTCATGAAAATCGATGAGAAGGTGCTTAGCCTTGCCCGCATGTGTTCAAAACGGGTGATAATTCCCGAGGGGGTAGGGTGCTGCGCTTTTGCCGGCGATAAGGGCTTTACTCATCCCGAGCTTAATGCTTATGCACTGCGCAAGTTGCGCCCGGTCATAGAGCGTGAAGGCGTGAGGCGCGGTTTCTCCAACAGCCGCACATGCGAGATAGGACTTACCACCCACAGCGGTGTGCCATATCAGTCGCTTGTCTATCTGATTGATGAATGTACCGAACGAAAATGACTATACACTAATGAAAGAGAATAAAAGATTACTTGCCGTCGATATCTTGCGCGGCATCACAATCGCAGGCATGTTGCTTGTGAATAACCCCGGCTCGTGGAGTCATCTTTATGCTCCGCTTGAGCATGCCGAATGGATTGGACTCACGCCCACCGACTTGGTGTTCCCGTTCTTCGTGTTTGTAATGGGAGTGTCGATGTATTTCTCATTGCGCAAATTTAGCTTCAAGCCAAGTAAGGCGTTGATATTTAAGATTGTGCGCCGCACTGTAGTGCTTTTCCTCATTGGCTGGGCGGTGCAATGGTTCGGAATGTGGTTGAGAGGGCTGTATAACCCGGAGGCTCATTTCTGGACCGACATGTTCGGGCGGTTGCGCATCTTAGGCGTCTTCCAGCGTCTGGCACTTGTCTATTTCTTTGGCTCAATGTTTGCAATTCTCTTCAAGGAGCGTTTCATCCCCTGGCTCATTGCTATTCTGCTGATAGTGTATGCGTTCATATTAGGGCTGAATAATGGTTACGAATTCTCACTTAATAATATCTTGTCGCAGGTAGATATTGCGATTTTAGGAGAAGACCACATGTATCACGAGAGTGCATTCGGCGAGAAACTCGCTCTCGATCCCGAAGGCGTGCTCAGCACCATACCGTGCATAGCCCATGTGCTTATCGGCTTTATGGTGGGCAAATGCCTGACCAAAATTCACGATAACCAGGAGCGCATAGTACAAATCGCAATCTGGGGCAGTGTGATGCTGCTCGTAGGGTGGCTGCTGCAGTATGGCATACCATGCAGCAAGAAAGCATGGACATCATCTTATGTGCTCATCACTTGCGGAATGGCATCGTGCCTGCTTGCCATGCTCATCTATTTCATCGATGTGAAAGGTCACAAGCGCTGGTGCCGCTTTTTCCAGTCATTCGGCGTTAACCCGCTGTTCTGTTATCTTGTGGGCACAGTGCTGGCTATTGCTTTTGGCGCAGTGCGCTTCGGCATGGATGGCGACAAGCCTGTGACAATTCACTCGATGCTCTACGACGCCATGACTGCCGTCTTTGTAGATGAAACTGCCGCTTCGTGTGCCTATGCCATCACCTTTGTGCTGATAACGTGGTGCTTCGGCTACTTGCTTTACCGTAAAAGAATTTACATTAAAATATAGAAATATAAATCAAAACACATTACAGATATGATACTAATAGCAGATTGCGGGTCAACCAAGATAGACTGGTGCCTGCTTAACGGAAATGAGAAAATAGCACAGATTTTCACAACCGGCATGAATGCCTTGTTGCTCACTCAAGAAGAGATGACTAAATGCATTCACGACGAGCTCTTGCCACACATTGTGAGTTATCGTGTGGATGAAATCTATTATTATGGTGCCGGCATCATCAGCGATGAGATCAAAGAGCACGTGCGCGGTGCCCTGAAGAGTAATATTCCCACAGCCGTCAAGATAGAAGTGGAAAGCGACCTGCTGGCCGCCGCCAGGGCTCTTTGTGGACGTGAGCCCGGCATTGCATGCATCCTTGGCACCGGCTCCAACTCTTGCTACTACGATGGCGAGAAGGTGGTTGACAATGTGTCGCCATTAGGCTATATCTTAGGCGATGAAGGCAGTGGAGCAGTTATGGGTAAGCTGCTTGTGGGCGATGTGCTCAAGAAGCAACTCCCCGAGCATCTGTGCGAGAAATTCCTTAAGGAGTATGACACCGACCGCACTCAAATCATCAATGCCGTCTATCGTCAGCCGGCTGCCAATCGTTATCTTGCCCACTTTGCACCGTTCCTGCAAAAGAATATTGCTGAGCCGTCCATTCACGACTTAGTGCTGCGCTCACTCACATCGTTCTTTGTGCGCAATGTTGAGAGCTATGAGGGTTATAAGGAGTTGCCGGTCAACTTCGTTGGGTCGATAGCCTTTGTCATGAAGCCCGTCCTGCTCGAGGCTGCTCAGGCTCGTGGCATTAAAGTGGGAACTATAATTCAGAATCCCATGGAGGGGCTTATTAAGTATCACAGTGTGTCGTGCTGATTAATTCATCTAATTGCTTAATAATATGGCTTTTGTAAAGATTAGCGAACAGCCATCGCTATACAATGATTTGGAAAAGAAATCGGTGCATGAAATCCTCACCGAAATAAATAAGGAAGACCACAAGGTGGCCGATGCGGTAGAAAAGGCTATTCCCCAAATCGAACGATTGGTCGAAGGCATCGTGCAGCGCATGAAACGTGGCGGACGCATCTTCTATATGGGCGCTGGCACTTCGGGGCGCTTAGGCGTGCTTGATGCCAGCGAAATTCCTCCCACATTCGGCATGGATCCGGGTTGGATAATAGGCCTGATTGCCGGCGGTGACATGGCACTGCGCAATGCCGTGGAGAATGCCGAAGACGACACCGAGCAAGGCTGGAAAGACCTGCAGCAATATGGCGTAAACGACAAGGATACGGTTATCGGCATCGCCGCTTCCGGTACAACCCCCTATGTAATAGGCGCTTTGCGCGACGCACGAGCCAACGGCTGCCTCACGGCTGCCATCACCAGCAATCCCGATGCTCCCATCAGCCAGGTGGCCGAGATACCCATCGAAATGATTGTGGGGCCGGAATACGTCACAGGCAGCTCGCGCATGAAGAGTGGAACCGGGCAGAAACTCATCTGCAACATGATTTCTACCAGTGTGATGATTAAGATGGGGCGCGTGAAGGGTAACAAAATGGTGAACATGCAGCTCACCAACAAGAAGCTCGTGGATCGCGGCACCCGGTGGCTCGTGGAAATGTTGGGCCTGCCCTACGACGAGGCAAAACGCCTGCTACTGCTCCACGGCTCGGTAAAGCGCGCCGAAGAAGCCTACCGTCAGCGGCGCTGAGTTCACTGTGTGGTTTGCAAATATTAATTTCGAACGATTTAGCGTATTACCCAAAAATAGAATAATCATGAAAAGGAAATTATTTATTTCGGCTCTTGTTGTTGCTTTTACAATAATGCCTGCGAGACTCAATGCCCGCATCGTGGGTGACATAACCCAAGACGGACTCGTTGATGTGGACGACGTGAATATGGCTATCAACATCATATTGAATCTAAATGGCCCTGGCACTCGCATCGGCCATGCAGATGTTAGCGGTGATGGCATGGTTGACGTTACCGACGTAAACGAGATGCTCAATTTCATGCTGGGAGTAACCCCTATTGAGAGTGTCGAAGATTATGACATCACGCCGAGCGTGACTCCCGCAAGCGATACCGATGATAAGGAGTTCTTGCAGAAGACGGCAATAGCGTTTATGAACCAGTTTGTCGTAGAAGACTTCCGCCCTCTTGCCGAGGTCGTGAGAACGGCTAAAGATTACGATCGCAGTGAGCTCGAGAGCTGGGCAAAGGGTTGTTTGGATGCCGTTTCCACAGTGATGGGCAATCCGTACACTACGACCGAAACCAGCACATGGAGTTATGAAAATGAGACCTGGGAACATCAATACATAACAACCTATACCGATTATAAATGGATGCTGAAAGCAGCGGCATTTACTGGGCATTTCACTGTGAATAACGGCAAGTGGGTGCGTGAGGATGCCGATGACCTGCAAATTGAATTTGTTGACCGATTAGGAAATAAGTGCGTAGCCAAGTTTGTAACATCCGGGCAGCGCAAAACAGTACATGTTATAAATTCAGAGGATGAGACAGATTACAATTGGTATGAAATTGATGAATATCATGGTGTGTCGGAGGTCGAAATGGCAAATAACAAGATTTATTTAGAAGTCCCCGAGCACATCAAGTTCACATTCACACAAGGTTCTAAAACGCTTATCTCAACAGATGTGGATTTCGACCTTAGCAAAATCACTGGTGAAGATTGGGACCTGAATCGTGACGGAATCGGGGTGGAAGCTAAAGCCAATGTTTGTGGTTATACTTTCATAGCCGAGCGCACCGGTTATAGTCCTCAAAGTGGTGTCAAAGCCACGGCAAAGGTGATGAAAGGTGATGCAGTGCTGCTGTATGGTGGATGCACAGTCAATGGCTATGCCGATTACAGTATTGACGATATGGTAGAAGAAAATGAGTTTGACTCATCTACAATTGGGAAAGCCACATTTGGCATGAACATACTTGGGTGGCTGCAAGCTCGTGGCTCAATTTCTAATGTTCACTCGATGCTGAAGGCAATGGATGGTGCCGATGAAAACTACGACAACGAAACGGAGTTCAGATACTACGTTGACCGCATGAATAGCCTGCTGAATACAAAGTTCTACTATCGTGACGAGTCGAGGGTGCGTGGCACATTATCGGTCGAGCCTTTCCTTGATTACGAGTGGTACGATATGTACAATGGAAACAATTTTCAAGAATGGGCTATCAAGCCTGTTATTACCTTCACCGCCGATAACTCATCCTATGACATTGAAGAATACTTTAATGAGGATGCATTTAATGCCGTCATAACATTGTGGCGAAACATGTATAACGACTGCATGGATTTATATGATGCCACAGGGCTGGAGCGTTAGTGATGCTATCTCTCGTTAGGAGCCATATCACAGTGTTATTGTTATGTTGGGTGACGATTTCTTTTGCTCAAGTCATCCCAGCCGACAATGACACTGTGTTTTTACCCGAAGTGAAAATAAAAGCCTATAATGCATCGTCGTTGAGGCCGCTGTCGCGTGGCCGAATCGAATGGAATATGGCTGACCTGTCGGTAATGCCTCAATTCTTAGGTACGGCCGACCCTCTGCATTACACTCAGATGATGCCCGGAATTCAGACCAATAACGAATATGATGGCGGACTGCATATCTATGGCTGTGACAATTCTCATAATCAGGTAAGCATCGAGGGTGTCCCTATCTACAACGCTTCACACTTGCTTGGCCTATTGTCGGTTTTCAATGCTTCTCATTTCAAGAGTGTGGCAATTAATAAGATAGCTTCTTCGGCAACTTTCCCTCACCGCATAGGGGGTCTGGTTGACATGTCGCTACCCGACGAGGTGGCCGATACCGCGAGTGGCAATTTATCGGTGGGACTTGTTTCTTCACAAGGCACATTAAGGCTGCCTGTGGGACGAAAGAATATGTTGGTGCTGTCAGGGCGCATTAGCTATATTAATTTGCTCTGTGACTATGCTCTTAATAGCGATGACGGACATCTCAACTATTCGTTTGCAGATGCTAATGTAACGTTTCTTTCAGCACCCACCCAATCCGACCTGCTAAACGTGTCGCTATATCTGGGCGGTGATCGTGTTGGTGCCCATGAACATCAGTTCTATTCCGACATAAGATTAAAATGGAGTAATCGGCAGATACTTGCCTTGTGGGAGCACAAATTCAACCCTGGATTGAGCAAGATGCGGCACACCGTGTATTATACATGCTTTAGAAATCGTTTTTCACTTGAGAGTTCATCGCTGCTCATGGCTTTACCATCGTCGATAAGCGATATCGGGTACCGCGGGCGATGGCAAAACCGGCAGATTACAGCCGGGGCCGATGTCGCTTTGCACCGCGTGGTGCCACAGCATGCAACCATATCGGGCTCCTATAGGTCAACAGCCATCGATGAGAAGCCTCAAGTGTCGCATGCTCAGGAGTATGCACCCTATGTCGATGTAAAATTTGACTTTACTCCCGACATCACATTTCAAGCAGGAGTGAGAGGCATGCTTTTCATTTCATCGCCTAACGATTATAAGCATTTTTCTGTCGATCCGTCGTTCTCAGTCAGTTATTATAACAGACAGTTTGATGCCTGTATAACAGCGTCAACCAGACATCAATATCTGTTGCAGACGGGATTCTCGTCAATCGGGCTCCCCACCGAGTTCTGGATGGTCGCCAGTAAGACCAACAAGCCCCAACTTACCTACAATGCTTCGGCAACGTTTGGCTACCGGTTGCCCTTTGCCGGCCTGCGAGTGTCGGCCGAAGTCTATTACAAGCGGCTGAAAAATGTCATTGAATATGACGGACTGATTTTAGACCTCATAAATGAGAATAATAACATAGATGATGTGTTGCTAAGCGGCAAGGGGTGCAACTATGGCATAGACCTGCTGCTAAGCGGTGGGAATAGTGTTTTCAGCGGTTGGCTAAGTTATCACATCGGTAGGGCTCGGCGCACATTCGATAATGAGCATTTGCAAGGAAGTTTTTCAGCCAATCATGAGCGCATTCATGAGTTGAATATGGTCATGTCATGGCATGTGTCTAAACACTGGCAGGTGGGCGCAACAGCTGTGTGTGCTTCGGGTACACCCTACACTCCTGCCGAATGCTTTTATCTTGTCGGCGGTCAGGTTATCTCGCAGTATGGCGAGCGAAACAGCCGCCGTCTGAAGCCTTATTTCAGAATAGATTTGTCGGCCGGTTACAAGACGAAATTGCTTACTCGATTTGAGCATGGTGTGAATGTGTCGATTTATAACCTCACTGCTCGTAAAAATGAATTGTTCTATAGCTGGAAGTATAGTGAGCGTAACGGCTTGACGTATGTTCCCAAGTCGTTTCTGGTCAGTATATTGCCATCGATAAGTTACTATGTGAAATTTTGATATGACACGACTTGTAAAGGCATTATCAGCATTATGGGTAATAGCACTTGTGATGAGCTCATGTAATAAAGACATTCCTGAGTTCGGCGAAGAGCAGCTTGTGGTTGAAGGCTATATCGACCACAATGGTTTTCCTGTGGTTATGGTCACGACCACTGTGCTCGTCAATTCGTCAGGCGAAAGCCTTGACAGCTTGTCTCGTCATCTCTTGCGCTGGGCTCGTGTGGCCGTCAGTGACGGTGAAAAAGAGGTGGTGTTAACCGGCATGGCCGATAAGAAATATGTTCCACCTTATATCTACACCACCAGCCGGTTGAAGGGCGCATCAGGCAAGACCTACACGCTGACAGTCGATTATGGTGATTGTCATGCAACGGCTGTGACCACAATACCGCAATGTCCTAAAGTTGACTCGGTGCGTGTGAGTCCGGCCGTGCAGGATTCCCTGTGTAGCGTAGTGCTATCATTTAGTCAAGAAGGTAATAAACGTGCCTATTACAAGGCATTTGTGCGCCGTGGGCGCTATGACAAGCAGTGGTTACCGTCGCCACTGGCAACTGTTAACGGCGAATTGATCGATGGAGCCTCGCATTTGGTGATTAATCGGCCGGATCTTATAACCGACACCAATCATTATTCGCCATATTTTAGCTATAGCGATACGATATCGATAAAATTTGCGCAGATTGATGAAAGGGCTTATCGCTTTTGGAGCGATTTCGACAATCATGTGAATTTCTCGCACAATATGTTGTTCCCTTCGTTTAACAACTTGCGTGGCAATATAGACGGAGGCATGGGATGCTGGTATGGATGCGGTGCAGTGTATGGCTCTTTTATTCTGGCTAATTACAGACCCCGTCAGTAGCGCTTTCCAAGTGAACGGCGCATTAATTGATAAACGATTAAACTATGAGTTGAACAATAACTAAAAATAGATTAAAATGAAAAGGACTATTTTGTTGATTTTTTGTGCCATTATTGTTGCGCAGGCATGGGCACAAGCTAATCAGGATGTGTATTACGGGCGCCGGGCGACGCATTTTGCCACCCTACCAGTGAGCAAAAGCGACATTATCATGCTTGGCAACAGCCTCACCGATGGCGCCGAGTGGAACGAGTTGCTCGATAACCGGCATGTCAAGAACCGTGGGATTGTAGGCGACATTGTGCAAGGACTGTATGAGCGCATGGAACCCATATTGAAAGGTCAGCCTAAGAAGATTTTCATCCTCAGCGGTGTGAACGATGTGTCGCACGGTGTGACCGGCGACAGCATAGGGCGCGCCATGGAAAAACTCATCGTGCTGATAAAGACTCGCAGCCCTCGCACCAAGATTTACTTGCAATCGATGTTGCCGTTTAATAACGACGTGCGCGAGTGGAAGTTGCTCAAAGGCCGCGAACAAGTGGTGCTGGATGGCAACCGTGCCATGGAAGAAGTGGCTCGCCGCCAGGGCGTGACGTGGATTAATCTCTACCCGCTGTTTGTTGACGACAGAGGACGCCTGAAGGCTGAATTGACCAACGACGGCCTGCACCTCATGGGCCAGGGCTATCTCATCTGGCGTGATGCCATAAAGAAGTATGTGAAATAGCCTTGAGCTATAGTAATGACTGCACAAAAAAGGTGATGCATCCCCACCATGAACTGGGGGTGCATTGCTTTTTTGCAGTGTAGCGATTATGCTTCTGATTGTGAAAAAATGTTGACCGCATAGCTTTTTCACTCGTGCGGATTTTGTGGCTTCGCGGTTTTGTAGTAATTTCGTTTTTTATTTTGAACTATCGTAACAATGAAAGCGAATAAAAAACATAGATTTCTTGTAGTCACATTCCTGTTGATGTGTGTCATGGTGGCAAAGTCGCAGGACGATGTACCGTCGCTGATGAGCTATCCTCAAGCTCCCGACACCTGCTCGACGCTTGAGAGCCGGTCTAATTATGTGATACAGCACTTTTGGGATGGCCTTGACCTTGCAAAGCCCATCAGCAACGACTTGTCGCTGCTCAAGACCTTCAGGGACTATGCCGATGTGTTTAAGTTTGCCCATCGCAACGTGGTGCTGGCCGGTGTGCGTGACTTTATGTTCAAGCTCAGGAGTAACTCGGCCAATCTGAGCAAGGTTGGTCGCATAGCCGAAGCGGTGCTCTATGGACCGCAGGCCGACTACTGGAGCGATGAGGTGTATGTTGAATTTGCTCGCTCATTAGCTTCGGCTACGGTGCTGAAAAAAGACGAGCGGGAATACTATCAGCGCCAGATAGGTCGCATAACGGCCTGCCAAGAAGGAATGGTGCTTGACCTGGAATTTGTAGATGCCCTCACGGGTGCAAAGCGTAAGTTGGGCGAGGTGAGTGGCGCTAACGTCGTGCTGGTGGTGTTTCTCGACTCAAGCACCGACAGTAGCATCGACCGCACGCGACTTGTGACCGACGTGAATGTGACCAAGCTGGTGAGCGATGGTCAGCTTGCCGTTGTGTGCGTGCATGATGGCGAGCCGGCAGCCGACTGGGCTTCATCATTGCCCGAAACTTGGGTGAAAGGCTGGGCATCAGGGCTGAAGCAACTGCTCGATGTGCGCATGATACCATCGTGTTATCTGGTTGATAACGAGCATAAAATAATGAATAAGAACATAACAGTGGCCGACTTTAAGGCGGCCTTGGAATAATAAATTCAAGTTTCTGACATTCAGTGGCTTGAAGTGTAGAGCGCGTTGTTTGGAGTTTAGAGAGGCTAAGGCTGAACTTTGCGAAAGCGAAATTTGAACAAGGTGAGGAGATGGCTTCCTCTAAACGCATAATTCAAACCTCTGATTTTCAATAATGTAAAGTTTTTAGAGAATAATAAAATTACTCAAAATGTGGAAGAAGTTATTCTTGTATAGCGTGGGCTATACCTACAGCAATTTGTCGCGCTTGTTTCTGCGAGCATTCACTGGCGTAATGTTTCTTGAATTGTGCATACGCCAAATGCTTCATTTCGAGGAAATCGTCCCGACACTCGATGGCGTGATGGGAATGTCGCCCGAAACCACGATGACGTTACTGCTGGTGCTTGAGCTCCTGTGCGCAGCATTCATAATTTTTGGCCTGCTCATGCGCCTGGCATTGATTCCGCCGCTGGTGATAATGTGTGTGGCCGAGTGGGTGATTTCGACTGCGCATGGCAATTTAACGGGGCACATGGCTAATCAATTTTTCAATTTCCAGCCCGGCTACCCGGTTATGTTTATCGGCATATTCATCTACCTGTTGCTTGCCGGCCCCGGAAAGATTTCGTTGGATTATATCATCAGTGCATATATGATCGAAACCAAGGCCGATGATCGTGTGCTTGAGAATGCGTGAGAAAGGAAAAGGCTTTGGGTTAATAAAAAGGAATTGCAAGCATTATGGCTATAGCTGTTTTAATATCGGGTGGAGTCGATAGCGCCGTCGTGGTGCATCGGCTGGTGGAGCAGGGCAAGGACATACACTTGTTCTACATCCGCATAGGGCTTGATATTGACGAAGGCGATTGTGCCGCCGATGAAGACATTGAGATGTGCACACTGATAGCCCGGAAATATGGGGTTCCCTTCGATGTGGTGTCGTTGCATGAGGAGTATTGGGACAATGTGATGGAGTATGCTCTGCGCACGGTAAAGGCCGGCCTGACGCCCAACCCCGACATGATGTGTAATCGTATGATTAAATTCGGCTATTTTGAGCAGCGCTGGGGTAAGGACTTTGACCTTACGGCCACCGGCCACTATGCCACAACCGATGTGCTCGACGGCCGTAAATACCTGGCCACTGCGACCGACCTGGTTAAGGACCAAACCGATTTCCTGGCGCAAATCACCCAAGAGCAGCTCGATCATGTCATCTTCCCCATAGGCAGTCTGCCCAAGGATGAGGTGCGACGCATAGCTCAGCAAGCGCATTTGCCTAATGCCACACGCAAGGACAGCCAGGGGATTTGCTTCTTAGGGCAGATTAATTATAACGACTTCATTCGCCGTCACCTGGGCGAAAAGCCCGGGCCCATTATTGAGATTGAGACCGGACGCAAGCTGGGTGAGCACCGTGGCTTTTGGTTCCACACGATAGGCCAGCGCAAGGGGTTGGGCCTGAGTGGCGGCCCATGGTATGTGGTTAAGAAGAATGTAGAAGACAATATAATCTATGTCTCGGGTGGTTATGGTACTGCAAAGCAATATGGCCGTGTGCTGCATCTCGATGAGATGCATTTCATAGGCTCATGCCCGTGGAAAGATGTGTCAAGGCCAATAAAGGTTACCTTCAAGAACAGGCATACTCCGGTATTTATGAATGCCGAGTTTGAGCGGTTGACCGACCGGGAGTGGGTGCTGAGAAGTGAGCAAGACGTGCAGGGCATTGCCCCGGGCCAGTATGCAGTAATCTACGACGAAAATCGTCATTTGTGCTTTGGCAGTGGCATGATAGTAGGGTCATGACCCGTGCTGCCAATGAGTGTGATAATCGATGAAAAACAAATAATCGCGTAATCAACTAAATGTTAAAGAATGGATGCTGATGTTATTGAACTTGAGGTGCTTGGCATAACGCGAAATGCCTACTCGCACAATGCCTATGCCTTGTTGCTGAAGGAGAAGACCGGTGAACGCATAATCCCTCTCGTGGTGGGTGCCACCGAAGCGCAGTCGATAGCTATGCGATTAGAGGGTATTATCCCGCCGCGCCCTGTTACTCACGATTTGTTTCGCAGTGTTTTGCAGGCGTTCAGAATTATGCCTGAGTGGATTGAGATCTACAAATTTGATAATGGTATCTTCTATTCCAGGTTGCACCTGAGTTCGGAGGCTGTAACAACCGAAATAGACTGCCGCACGAGCGATGCCGTAGCCATTGCGCTGCGCACCGGAGCACCGATATTTGCTCATCGTGACATTGTGGCCACCACCGGTTATGTGGCCGGAGATAATGGAGAACCCATACGCGATGCCACCGTACAGCCATTAGAAGCGATGTCGGTTGAGCGCTTGCAAGAGCGCCTGCAGCATTGCGTGGATGCCGAAGAATATGAGCAAGCCGCCGAAATCCAAAAAATAATTGCCTCAAAAATGGCAAAACAATAATAAAATGTGTAACTTTGTGGCCAAATTGCAATTGGTGTAAACGTAAAGATAAATTTTAACATATCGCAGTATGAAAAATATAAAATTGAGATTAATCTTGATGAACTTCCTGGAGTTTGCAGTCTGGGGGGCATATCTTACATCGATGGGTGGCTATTTAGCAACTCATGGCTTGGCAAATAACATCGGTTGGTTCTATGCTGTTCAGGGCATAGTGTCGCTGTTTATGCCGGCTTTGTTAGGTATTGTGGCCGACCGCTGGATTCCTGCTCAAAAGGTTTTAAGTCTTGCTCACACCCTGGCAGGTGTGTTCATGATTTCGGCCGGTTATTATGCCATGAGTACCGGTGATGCAGTGCAGTTCGCCCCTCTGTTCACCCTTTATACTCTCAGTGTTGCATTTTTCATGCCCACCATCGGTCTGTCGAATTCAGTAGCATTCAATGCCCTGACGAAGGCCGGACTTGATACGATAAAAGACTTTCCGCCAATTCGCGTCTTTGGCACGATAGGTTTCATCTGCTCGATGCTTACGGTCGATTTCACCGGCCTGCAGCACACCTATGGGCAGTTCTTTGTGTCGGGTTGCCTGAGCCTTGTCTTGGCTGCCTATGCCCTGACACTGCCCAACTGCCCGACCTCAAAGGAGCAGAAGAGCCAGTCGTGGATCGACATTTTCGGTCTGCGTGCTTTCGCCCTTTTCAAAGAGAAAAGAATGGCTATTTTCTTCATTTTCTCAATGTTGCTCGGCGTATCACTGCAGATCACTAACGGCTTTGCCAATCCCTTCCTGACAGCTTTCGGCGATATTGAGCAATATGCCGACACCTTTGCAGCCCAGCACGCTAATGCGCTCATCTCCCTGTCGCAGATCAGCGAGACGCTGTGCATCCTGCTCATCCCGTTCTGCATGAAGCGGTTTGGCATTAAGAACGTTATGCTCATTGCAATGTTTGCATGGGTGCTGCGCTTCGGCTTCTTTGGCCTGGGCAATCCGGGCATGCCGGGTGTTATTCTCTTTGTGCTTTCGTGCATAGTGTATGGCGTGGCATTCGATTTCTTCAACATTTCGGGTGCATTATACGTCGATCAGCAGACCGATGAGTCGATACGCAGCAGTGCTCAGGGACTGTTCATGATAATGACTAACGGAATAGGTGCCACCATAGGAACACTCAGTGCTCAGGCGGTGGTCACTCACTTTGTGAATTCGCAGACCGAGCCCACGGCCATCATTGCCGGCTGGAGCACATCGTGGTATATATTTGCCGCCTATGCCCTGGTAGTGGCAGTGTCATTCATGCTCATTTTCAAGAATCCGGAGAAAGACGCTAAACTGTCGCCGGCTAAATAACAACGGTAGCTGTAAGTCACTGTAATGTCGCGTTTCTATTGCCCTGATATAGCCACAACCCTGATGCTCACCGAGGATGAGTCGAACCATTGTGTGCGTGTGTTGCGCCTCAATGAGGGCGACCGCATCGAGGTGGTGGACGGAAATGGCATGTGCTACGAATGCCTCATTACCATAGCCAATAGCAAGCGATGCCATGTCGAAATAATCGGGCAACGACAGGAATTGCCGTTCTGGGATCACAACATTACTGTTGCTTTTGCACCCACAAAGCATACCGATCGCACCGAGTGGCTGATCGAAAAGTGTACTGAACTGGGAGTGGACAGAATTGTACCATTATTGTGCAAGAATAGCGAGCGCAAGAATTTCAAGGCCGAGCGTCTGCGCAAGATTGTGGTGGCTGCCATGAAGCAGTCGTTAAAGTCGAAATTGCCGATTCTTGAGGAGTTGACCCCGTTAAAATCAATCTTGTCAGAAACCGGTCGCGGTCAACGTTTCATTGCTTATTGCGACCCCTTGCTCCCGCGAGAACAAAGGCAGGACTTGGTGGCGTGCTACAAGCCGGGTTGCGATGTGACCATACTCATAGGTCCCGAGGGCGACTTTGCTCCCCAAGAAGTGGAACAGGCCACGGCGCAGGGCTATATACCGGTCGCTTTAGGGCCGGCGCGACTGCGCACCGAGACAGCGGCAGTGGCGGCTTGTGCAATGATACATACGATTGATGCTTACGCACAGAAATGTGATATAAACGCACGTTAATTATGAAACTGATAGATAAACTTACACATAATTCAAATTGTAACTTTTTTCTCCTCGCAGGACCTTGCGTGATCGAAGGCGAAGAAATGGCAATGCAGATAGCAGAACATGTGCTGTCGGCAACGCAACGTTTGGGCATACCCTATGTGTTTAAGGGAAGCTATCGTAAGGCTAACCGTTCGCGCCTTGATTCGTTTACCGGCATCGGCGATGAGAAAGCACTGCGCATCTTGCGCAAAGTGGGCGAGGAATTCAACATTCCGGTTGTGACCGATATTCACACGCCCGACGAGGCTGCCATGGCGGCGCAATATGTTGACGTGCTTCAAATCCCGGCATTCCTGTGTCGCCAGACCGACCTGCTCGTGGCTGCAGCGCGAACCGGGCGAATGGTTAATATAAAGAAAGGGCAGTTTCTGTCGCCGCAAGCTATGGAACATGCCGTGAATAAAGTGCGAGATGCCGGATGCGACGACGTGGCCGTTACCGAGCGTGGCACCACATTCGGCTATCAAGACCTGGTGGTGGACTTTCGCGGCATAAAAGTTATGCAGCAGTTTGCACCGGTGATTATGGATGTAACGCATTCGCTACAGCAACCTAATCAGACGGCTGGCGTAACCGGCGGTTTACCCGAGTATATCGAGCTGATTGCCAGGGCTGCAATAGCAGTAGGGGCCGACGGCCTGTTCATGGAGACTCACCCTGAGCCTTCGGTGGCCAAGAGCGATGGAGCAAACATGCTTCGTCTCGACCTGATAGAGCCGTTGCTCAGTCGCCTCACCGAAATAAAAATGACAATAAATAAAATAGATAAGATATGATGAGAAATTTTAATTTGATTAAGTGCGTCGTGCTCTTGATGCTATTGGTGGCACCAGTGGCGTTAAAGGCACAGATGACCGATGATGACATCCGTGTCAGAAATCGTATCAATGAAGCGGTAATGGGGGTTTACAACTCGGCTCTTGATAAAGACCCGAGCGATTATAACACCCGTTTTGCCCGTGCCAACCAGCTGTATTACAATGGTGAGTATGACAAGGCTATAGACGATGCGAAGATGGTTATTGCTGCAATACCCAACAAGGAAAAGGAGTTGCGCTACGACAGCTACATGCTGCTTGCCACTCTGTATGATGCCAAGGAAGACTATCAGAACGAGATAGAGGCTTTGCGTCAGGCAATAGCACTCAATCCCAACTCATTGCCATGCATCGACATGATGGCAAAGGTGAGCTACAAGGTGGGCGATTTGGCTGCATCTGAACATAACTATAACATAATTTTACGCGACAATCCTCTGAGCTATGACGCAATGTATGGCCTGGCACAAATCGAGGTGCAGCGCAATAATTATGAAAAGGCTGCCGAATATGTTGATCGTGCAGTCAGCCTGTTCACTGCCGAGCCTCAGGTTTATATCAATCGCTCAAACGTGCTCATGATGATGCAGCAATATGAGCCTGCAGCACAAGACCTGATTTCGGCTCTCAGCGTGGGCTCCGACAGCAGTGATGCTCTCAACGCACTTGTGCAGATGAGCGACACCCACTATGATGCCGTGATGGATGCACTGGCCAACAGCTATGACAAAGCTCCGCGTGTGGGAACGTTCTACTATGTGCGAGCCATTATTGCCATGCGTCATCAGCATTATGGTCAGGCACTGCGCGACCTGAAGAGCATAATGTTTAACAACCTCTATGATTATCATTCAATCTACTATTATGCAGCACAGTGCCAGCGTGAGCTCACTCAGTGGGATGATGCCTTAAATAATATCAACAAGGCCATTGCAATGGCTCCCGATGAAATGGACTATTATGCCCTCAAGTCTGATATAATCCAATATCGTGGCCGTGGCGCCAACTATGATGCCGCAATAGGTGTGCTCAACGAGGCATTAGCCAAGAGCTCGTCAAATGTGTCGCTGCTCATGGCTAAGGCTCGCATCCTGCTGAAGCAGCATAAGGACAATGATGCCCTGGCATGCCTTAATACTTTGCTGGCCAACAATTCTTCAAATGCCGAGGCATTGCTGCTGCGCGGATGGGTTAATAAGTATCGCCTGAATAATGAGACCATGGCACTTGCCGACTTTGAGAAGGTGGGCTCGTTTAATAACGATCTTAACAATCTCAAAGGCTTTGCCCTGCATGAGCTCGGACGTGACGAAGACGCCCGCAAATGGGCCAAGGAAATAGTGCAAAAGGGTGTGCTGCCCGGAGGAGAGATGTACTATTATGCAGCTGCGTTGCTTAGCGATATAGGTGACGAAAACAATGGCGACAACCGTCAGGCGATGGAATATTTGCGCAGTGCGTTGGCTAATGGCTACGGAAGCCTGTATGAAATTAATATTAATGAAGATCCTTATGTGAACTTGAAACTACTGCGCCGCAATGCCGAGTTCAAGTCAACGATCGAACAAAATCAAACTAATTTCCAGGAACGTCGCTAAATGTCATCAGACAGGTATCATAGCCGTCACACCGCTACCAGTGTGGCGGCTATTGTGACTATATTAATCTTCTTGATGCTGGGGGTGTCGTCATGCTCCAGCACTCGACATGTGCCGCAGGGAAAACTGCTGCTTGACCGCGTGCGCATTAATATAGACGACTCGTCGAAGACGCTGGCGAAGGCCGATTTAATGAATTATCTGCGCCAAACCGAAAACCACAAGGTGCTGGGAGGCCTCAAGCTGCAACTGGCGTTGTATAACCTGAGCGGGCACGACTCTACGCGATGGATTAACCGCTGGATTCAGCGCTTGGGCACTCCACCGGTGATTTACGACTCGGCGTTGACCGAGTCGAGCGCACGGCAGTTGCACTCGGCACTGCGCAACCGTGGCTACATGAATAATGTGGTGACATATCGCGTGAATGCCGACTCGGCCAAGCGCAAGGCTCGTGTTGACTACGACATCACTCTGGGTGTGCCTTACTATATCTCTTCGTTAAGCTATGATATTCCTAACGACACGCTGCGGCAGGTCATCCTTGCCGATTCGGCATCATTCCCCATTAAGGTGGGCGACCTGCTGGATCACAACAAATTAGATGCCTGGCGACAGCAGATAACCGACAATCTGCGAAATCATGGCTATTATGCCTTTTCTAAGGAATACATATCGTTCACGGCCGACACGGCCCGGAATAGCCATGCTGTTGACGTAACGCTCTATACGCACGAGCCCTCGGCCACCGAACGCATGCCTTATTACTCTGCCCACATGCCATTCTATGTGCGAAACGTGGTGTATGTGACCAACTATGACCCCATAGTCATGCACGACGGCTATGTGGCCGGCGATACTACACACTATGGCGACTTGACAATACTTTATGACGCAAAGAATAACTACCTCAGAAGCAGCGTGATCGAGGAGTGTAATTACATCAAGCCAGGGCAGGTTTACAAGGCCGACAACATCAATCGCACTTATCGTGCATTGAGCAGGCTGGGCATCGTGAAGTTTATCAATATCGACGTCAGGCCGGTGGGAATGATCGACGGCAAGATATGGCTTGATGCCTTCGTGCTGATGCAGCGCGACAAGTCGCAAGCTGTAAGTGTTTCGCTTGAGGGCACTAATAGCGAGGGGGACTTGGGCTTCGGCATAGGCCTTGATTATAAGCACCGAAATCTCATGAAGGGCTCGGAATTGCTCAATGCTAAATTCAGAATGAGCTATGAAAGCCTTTCGGGCGACTTGAGTGGCCTTATAAATAATAACTATTCGGAATATGCCGCCGAGGTGGGCATAACCTACCCGAAGTTTAAGTTCCCATTCCTTAAAAGCGATTTTAAGAAAAAAATACTTGCCAGTACCGAGCTTGCCACGAGTTTCAACTATCAGGAGCGGCCAGAATACACGCGCATCATAGCCGGTGCGGCATGGCGATATGTGTGGAGTGAGCGTCAGAACACCATGCGACACACCTACAACCTGCTCGACCTCAACTATGTGTATCTGCCCAAAAGCCGTTCCAACTTCCTCGACAGCATTGCCAATCCGCTTTTGCGCTACTCCTATGAGAACCACTTCATCATGCGCATGGGCTATAGCTTCTATAAGACAAACAAGCGTCCCAGCACGCTGTTGTCATCAAGTTTCCAGCGTAATGTCTATACATGGCGTGCAGCGGCCGAGACCGCCGGCAATCTCCTCTATGGAATTTCCAAGATTACCGGGCAGCATCATGAGGCCGACGACAGCTATAAGGTGTTCGGCATACGCTACTCACAATATGTGAAAGTTGAGGGTGACTATTCGTTAACCCACTATTTCGACTCTCGCAACTCGCTTGCCGTGCACGTGGGTGCCGGCATTGCGGTGCCTTATGGCAACAGCACGGTGCTGCCGTTTGAAAAGCGCTTCTATGCCGGTGGTGCCAATGGCGTGAGAGGGTGGGGCGTGCGCTCGCTGGGACCGGGCAGCTTTGGGGCGTCGGCATCGATGAATCGTTTCATTTACCAGTGCGGCGACATTCGCTTTGATGCAAATATTGAATACAGGGCTAAACTATTCTGGGTAATAGAGCTGGGAGCTTTTATCGATGTGGGCAACATATGGACCATTCGCTCCTATGAAGACCAACCAGGAGGAGTGTTTAAGTTCAACAAATTCTATGAGCAGTTGGCGGCGGCCTACGGCATCGGCATCAGGCTTGATTTCACTTATTTCCTGTTGCGCGTCGATATGGGCATGAAGGCGCACAATCCGGCAAGCGGCGAGGAACACTGGCCGCTGCTGCACCCGCGCTTCAAGCGCGACAGCGAGTTCCATTTCTCGGTAGGTTATCCATTTTAATTAATTTAATACAACATGAAAAAACTTATTATATTCGACCTCGACGGCACATTGCTTAACACGATTGAGGACCTGGGGCACGCAGCCAACTATGCCCTGGAGAAAAACGGTTTTCCCACTCACACGATAGCAAGCTATCGTTTCTTTGTGGGCAATGGGGTGAAGAAACTGATTACTCGTGTACTGCCCGAGGAGCATCGCACCGATGACACCATCTCGCAGTTGCTGAAGGATTTTCGCTCATACTATGATGAGCACTACTGCGATTACACAAAGCCATATAATGGCATCGACGACCTGCTGGCCGACCTCACTGCACAGGGTGTGCGCATTGCAGTGGCTTCTAATAAATATCAATCGGCAACCGAGACCATTATTTCACATTTCTTCCCCGACGTGGACTTTGTGGCTGTCGAGGGTCAGCGTGAGGGCGTGAATGTGAAACCCGACCCTTCGATTGTGTTTGCCATTCTTGCTAAGGCTAAGGTGCCGAAAGCACAGGTGCTCTATGTGGGCGACTCGGGCGTGGACATGGAAACAGCACGACGGGCATGCATCGACTCGGTGGGTGTGACATGGGGATTTCGTCCCGAGAAAGAACTTGTTGAGTATCATGCCAACAATATTATTCACAACCCGCTCGATATTCTGAATTTTATTTTGTAAGGTTTCTGTTAACGTAATATCATGAATTGGCTGATTGATCTGTTTTCAGGAAGTAGTGTTGCTCACTCTATTTTCATTTATTCGCTTGTGGTGGCTATTGGAGTGATCTTGGGTAAGGTGAAGATTGCCGGTGTGTCGCTCGGAGCCACGTTTGTGTTGTTTGTAGGCATTTTTGCCGGCCATTTGGGGTTGGTTATCGACCCTAACACGTTGAAGTTCATTCAGGAGTTCGGACTGATTTTGTTCATTTTCTCGATAGGACTTCAAGTGGGACCATCGTTCTTTTCTTCGTTTAAGGAAGGGGGCATGACGCTCAACGGCCTGGCTGTGCTGCTGATTGTGCTGAATGTGGCCGTGGCGCTTGTAATTAGTTATGTGGTTGATGGCGTGTCGATAACCGACATGGTGGGAATCTTGTCGGGGGCCGTGACCAATACGCCCGGGCTTGGTGCCGCACAGCAGACGGTGATCGAGACACAGGGCGACGCGGCGCAGTCCATCAACGAGTCGATGTCGATGGGCTATGCTGCAGCCTATCCGCTGGGCGTGGTGGGCATAATCTTGTCGATGATTCTTGTGAAGATTATCTTCGGCATCAATGTCGATAATGAGTCGAAGACTATTGAAGACGAAAACACCCAGTCGCAGCTTCAGCCGCATGTGGTTACTTACCAAGTGACTAATAAGCTCATTTTCAACAGGACTATTCAGCGCCTGCACTCAATCATCGATCACAACTTTGTGATTTCGCGCATCAAGAAGGCAAGCGGCGAGGTGGTGATACCCAAGAGTGAGACTGTGATCGAAGAGAACGACTTGCTGTTGATAGTGATGTCGGTGCAGGACCGCGAAGTGTTTGACGCTTTTATCGGGCCGCAGGTGGAAATGAACTGGGAGGCCGACCCGGCGCCGGTGGTGAGCCGTCGCATCGTGGTGACCAAGAGCGAGCTCTCGGGGCGCAAACTGGGGTCGTTGCGGCTGCGCAATGGCTTCAAGTTGAACGTGACGCGCGTCAATAGGGCAGGACTGGACTTGATGGCGAGCCCTAACCTCAGCCTCCAGGTGGGCGACCGCTTGACCGCCGTGGGCAACATCGACGACATCAACCGGCTGGCCGAAAAGTTGGGCAACTCGATGAAGCGACTCAACGAGCCCAATATGTTCACAATGTTTATCGGAATATTTATGGGAATATTGGTGGGAAGCATTCCACTGGTCATACCGGGCATATCGGTGCCCGTGAAGCTGGGCCTTGCAGGCGGGCCGCTCATTGTGGCAATTTTGCTGGGCCGCTACGGTTACAAGATAAAACTGGTGACCTACACCAGCTCCAGTGCTAATCTTCTGCTTCGCGAACTGGGCATATGCCTGTTCCTGGCATCGGTGGGGCTGGCTGCCGGAGGCGATTTTGCAAGCACGGTGTTCAACTCACGGGGCTTGCACTGGGTGCTTTATGGCTTCATAATCACCTTCTTGCCACTGATGATTGTCGTGACGCTTGCCCGCGGAAAATTCAAGCTCAACTATTGCACGCTCATGGGGCTTGTGGCCGGTGCCACGACCGATCCGCCGGCATTGTCCTATGCCAACAAGACGGCCGGCAACGATGCACCATCGGTTGCCTACTCTACGGTTTACCCGCTCACGATGTTCCTGAGGGTGATTTCAGCGCAAATCTTAATCCTGGCCTTCGCTTAGGCGATCGGCTATGTCGAGCACTATCTTCTCGACCGTGGTCGATTCATAGCCCAGCGCGATGGCATATAGCTTGCACATGGCGAGCTCTTGGTCGGTGAGCTCACCGTCTATCATCATGAGCGAGACCATGTCTTCGATGTAGCGAAGCTTGTCGGCTTCGGCTTCAGGAAGCTCGATTCTCACTTCATCGGGATGGCTGATTAAGTGGTCAAGTTCGTCTTGTGTGAGCTCTTCGCGTGAGGCTATCGCTGCAATGAGGGCGAGTTCGCTTTCAGAAGCGCGTCCGTCGGCAAGCGACAGCATGATCAGATTCTTGATTTGTCCCAGTCGTTTATTGTCCATAACGTTTTTGATTTTGTGCAAATTTAAGCAAAAATCCCGATTTGTGAAGCCCAAGGCATGAAGAATTTGATTTTCTATTGAACAAAGGCGGATGTAATATCAAAGATTTGCGTAATTTTGTGCAGAAATAATTCACAATGAACTATGAAAAATATATCAGAGATAAAGAAAATGCTCGACGATAGCCGGCCCGACGAGGTCGTTGCATCGGTCGATGAGCTGGCGGCATCGCAAGCCGATAGCGATGTCCTGGCACAGGCCTATTATCTGCGCGGTAATGCCTACCGGCAGAAGGGTGACATGCGCATGGCCATGAACAGCTATCTCGAGGCTATGGAACTGCAGCCCGACGGTCCGGCTGCACAGGCCTATCGCACAATACAGGAGATACTCAACTTCTACGACCACGACCTGTATAACCCCTGAGAACCGCAAGCCGCTGCGTCACAGGACTATGTGCTCGGCCTTCACGTGCTCGCCGGTGAAGATGCTGGCCGTGGCCGAGAACCTCGATGCGTCTTCGGTGGTGAGGTAGCGGCAGCTGCCGCCCTTTTGCAGCCGGGTCTCCATCTCGGGATGCCGGCAAAGGTAGTCTTCAAGGCTCCTGGCCACGATTTCGCCCTGGGCCACAAGGTTCACATCCCGGGGGGTGTATTGCTCTATCTTCTTGCGCAATAGCGGGTAGTGGGTGCAGCCCAATATCACGGTGTCGATGCTGCGGTCAAGGCTCAGCAGGGCATCCACGTCTTTTTTAACGAAGTAGTCGGCTCCGTCGCCGTCATATTCCCTGTTCTCCACCAGTGGCACCCACATGGGGCACGCATGACCGTGGACGACGTAGGACGGAAAGAGCTTGTGAATTTCGATCTCGTAGGAGTTGCTTTGAATGGTGCCAGGTGTGCCGAACACGCCTATGTGCCCGCTCTGCGTGAGCGAGCCGACGGCCTCGACGGTGGGGCGTATCACTCCCAGCACACGCCTCGTGGCATCCAGCACGGGCAGGTCGCGCTGCTGGATGGTGCGCAGGGCCTTTGCACTGGCGGTGTTGCAGGCTAATATCACCAGCGGGCAACCCTGGGCAAACAGATACTTCACAGCCTCGAGCGTGAACTCATACACAATCTGGAACGAGCGCACACCATAGGGCGCACGCGCATTGTCGCCAAGAAACAGATAGTCGTAGTGTGGCAGCTGCTTGCGTATGTCGCGCAGTATCGACAAGCCGCCAAATCCTGAGTCAAACACGCCTATCGGACCCTTTATGTCTTCAGTATTCATTGCCATTGTTTGCATCCCTTTTTTTCGTGGTGCAAAATTAATAATAATGGACAACAATAAGAAATTAACTCCGAGAAAAACCACACCGCAACCCCTGAGCATTCCCAATCCTAAATAACGACAATCACCCACCACCATGCCAGCCCCCGGCTCCTCACCACCATCCCATTGTGGACCATCGCTCCATTTTCGAGCCCTTATTACGCCCTTATCGTGCTACATCGTGCCTCATTGTTTCCTATCGCGCCTCATCGAGCCAGTACTCAGATCCTTATCGCTGCTCATGACTGCTCATCACTCCCATGTCAGGAAACAAAAAAATCCTCGACGTCACCGCCGGGGATTGCTTAACTAATTAACCTTCTAATACCATTAACATAAACCTTCAATTTAACGAAACTCGCAGCCGTTGTCACAACGACTGGCTTTCGATTTGATGTGTTTACCATGAAAATCGATGCAAATTTATATCAAATCGCGATATTTTGCAATAATATATAAGCGAAATCTTTACACTGTTAACAATTTTTAATCTAAGTGCATGAATAATGAATTTATATTCGCCGAACTGCAACCAGCGAAATTAAAAAGCTATAAGCGTGAAGTAGGGCTGGCGCACGCAGCAATTATGAATTATGAATGAGTCGCGATGCG
>DGVT01000052.1:0-772 GCA_002395965.1 Porphyromonadaceae bacterium UBA4277 | reverse complement strand
CCCCTGATATAAGCAACATAAGTTTTCATAAGGGCTGACGCACGGCGTTATGACCACGCACCGACTCCCAGATTATTTAGACTTTAAGTTACAAAAGAATAAATAAGTAATTCGTAATGAGCCAAAGGCGAGGTAACCTCGACAGTAAGTCAATCGTTAGAGTAACCGGTGGTGTCACCCAACACTTCTGTTTCCGCACTTTTATTGCAATGGAAGTCCAGTGATAGTCAAAAGGAATTCAATCGTTACATAGAGCAGCTCGTTTAAGGGATGCAAAAGTGAAGAAAAAGACATAAAAGCGATTGTGATTTATAGAAAAGATGATTTTCCTTCGTTATTTCGCCGGAAAAATAGCTAACTTTGTATGCGTATTTTTATATTAAGATACAACCTCGTCAAAATAGATAGCGTATTAAAGAATCGGCATTATGTCATACTCAAAGATTAAGGATATTAAAACCCGTCTCTGGGACAAGTATGATGCAAGTATTATCACCAACGAAGATGTGATTATCATCGTTGGTATCAATGGTAGTTGCAAAACCACCTTGCTGAACGAGAACTATAAGCTTGCACTTGAAAATCCCGTATTCCCAGATCTTGCAATCAAGAAATCATTTTCTTTGAGAAGCATTGTTAGATGTTTTTAATTTGAATTAAAAAGATATGATACAGAATCGTACTTGGCTCGCTTTTGCCAACAGAAAAAGGTGCAGACATGCTGAAGCTATCCATAACCTTGGTTTCATCAGTTGGAGAATGGGAAGAGCAC
>DGVT01000060.1 GCA_002395965.1 Porphyromonadaceae bacterium UBA4277 | reverse complement strand
TCCGCCAGGGCTTAACGGGGGATTTGCAATCCCCGCGCCGACACGGCACACCTGTAGCCCGCACGGGGTGGCGGATTACAAATCCGCAGGTTACCCGGCGGCTGGATTGCAAATCCAGCCGAGCGAGGATTATGAATTAAGATAAGCCGTTAAGTAGTGCCAAGCATTGCTTGGTAGCTACAAGCTACAAGTGGCTGACGCCGGTTTAGCTGCAAGCTACGAGCTACAATTAGGAGCGACAGCTTTTAGGCAGGCGGTGGAGCGAAGCAGAACCCCTGTAACAAGCAGACAGCTCTCCCTCTAAGTTGAGAGGGGGAGCTGTCGCGCGCCGGCTTGCTTCGGAGACATTGCTAACTCGCTGATTTACTGGCGCGCAGCTCCTCCCCTAAGTTAGGGGAGGTGGCCCAACGGGCCGGAGGAGTGTGTGAGACGCCGCTTTGCGAAAACCCACAGCCTCCGGGCACACTCCCCCAGGCCCCCTCTAACTTTGAGGGGGAGCTGACGCCACACGGCTCCGCGTTGCGGAATGGCCGCCTGGCGGCGGGAAATTAATCAAAATTTAATACAAAATTAAACAAATTTTTTTGGAGCGATTTGTTAAATTTATGAGTATAGCTTGTATGGCTCACGAAATTTGACGAAATTTGTATGCAAGTTGCGCGTGTGGCGCAATGAGCATAATAATATAATCGTTGTTGTAACGACAGAATTAAAGGCGAACAGTACAGCCAAATTGTCAATATTTTTATTCGGTTTAACGGGTGTTTATGTTTAGTGGTGAGATGATAAAACGAGCATTGTTGATAATGTTTATCATGTGTGTCACTCTGGTGGCACGAGCCGGTGAAGACATATCATCGAGATTTGATCGTTTGCTTTATGAGTTTCCCCAAGAAAAGATCCATGTGATGACCGATCGCGACCATTACATGGCAGGCGATACAATCTGGTTGCGGGCCTGGGTCGTGGATGCAGCCAGTCATCGTCAGGTAAGCGCCAGCGCCTTCGTTAATGTTGACTTGATCAATCCTCTCGACTCACTCGAGTGTCGCATTAAGATTAAAGCAACCGGCGACGGCCTGTTTCAAGGCTATATACCGCTTGATGCCGAAATGGCCGAGGGAGTATATCAACTCACCGCCTACACAATGTTTATGCAAAACGCGGGCAATGCTTATTTTTTCAAGAAACCGGTGAGCGTGTCGTCGTTAATGTCGATGCGCAAGCGCATTGTGAGTAAGATGACCCGCTACGGCGACGAAATAGATGTTACATTATATTATAAAAATTTAGCCGATAGTAGTGCGTGTGAGTATAAGCAGTTTTGCTATATCGATTCGGAAGGCACATTAAGGGGCTTTTCTTATAATAATTCAGATGTTCATTTTACCCTGAAAAAACGTGATGCTCAGTTGAAATCTCTGCTGGTGATGTTTGACAATTATGCAAAATTCTTGCCTCTGCCCGAAAAAGAACACTTTGATGTGTCGTTTTATCCCGAAGGTGGATATTTGGTGGGCGGAGAGGAAAACATCGTTAGCTTTCAAGTTGCGGGCAGTAAGCCTGTCGTCGGGCCCGGTGAACTTCTCGATTCGTTAGGTAATGTGGTGAGTGAGCTCAGTGTGGAACATGATGGAATGGGCATGGTGAGGTTCACTCCCGAAAAAGGGATGAAATATATGGCGCGTTGGCACGACCGCATGGATGGCACGCTCGATTTTGAATTTCCACAAGTGCGTGAACAAGCCACAGTGCTGCAAGTGCGCCGCCATGCCGGTGCCATGACGAGTGTCAGGGCTATAGGCGCCCATAGCGACGGAACCATGATTGTGGTACAGCAGCGGGGGCAATTAGTGGCCGTGGGGCGTGATTCGCTCGTGCTTAATGATGCCGACATGAATGAAGGTGTGGTTCAAGCCTTGCTCTTCGACCGCAAGTGGCGATGCCTGAGCGAGCGTTTGTTCTTTGTGAGGCACGATAGCGTGCGCACGGCGCAAATAGCAACCGACAAATCGTTTTATGCCGATAGGGAGCGCGTAGAAGTCAATGTGGATTTACGAGCCTATATGAGCCATATGGCGCAATGCGCAGTTTCAATAACCGATGCAGCCACAACAACCGACTATAGCGGCGTGAACATTCTCACCAATCTGCTTGTGCAGAGTGAACTGAAGGGCAACATTCTCAGGCCCGATTATTATTTTACAGCTACCGGCGATGAAGAGCAACGTGTGCGCGAGCGGCATCTTGATATGCTCATGCTCACACAAGGCTGGCGCCGCTACGACATTCCGGCGCTGTTGCGCGGGTATATACCTTCGCCACAGTTCCCTATCGAAAAATCACAGGTGGTAATGGGCCGTGTGCTGAGTGAATGGGAAAAGAAACCACTATCTCACGCTACGGTGAATGTGATAGCCCCGCAAGTGTCGTTCAGCGGCGTTGTGATGACCGACTCGGTAGGCGAATTTGTAATCAATCTGCCAGTTATGCCCGAGAATGCGGCATGCTTGATAATTGCTGAGAATAAGAATGGGAAAAAGCAAATGAATTTGGAACTATATCGTGAGCCATTCCCTGAATTGCATTACGACGTAGAGCAAATGCCAAACCAGGAAGAAGCAGAAAGTCATGCTCGGCAACAGATGTGGCGCCTGGAGAAGAGTGATGACTGGCGTCATGTGTTGCTCGGTGAATTGCTGGTTACGGCGCCCCTCACGCGTCGCAACACAAGCGAGTATAATCCCTATGTGCTTTCGGAAAACGAAATGAAACTCAAAGAGATAAATTCGATTGAGGGTGCGGTGAGGGCTTTCCCGGGTGTGATGGTCATGAATGGAAATGTTTACACAGCTGGTGGACAGGAAAGAGATCATGTAAGAATTATTGTGGATGGAGAGAGCATTGCAGCCAATTATTCGTCGGACGATGACGTGTTGTATAAATTGTTCAGAGATGATGTGTCGCCATTTGAACCTAAAAAAGAGAGCAGCGTTTTCTACCCCCTTGACCGTGATGCCATGATGAAAGCCGATATTTCTGAAATCAGCATTGCCGAAAGCATGATTTCCTTCCCCGATGTAGCTTGGATCGACTTTGTGCGTGCCGATGGGGGACATGGCGGATTGCTTATTATTCAGCAAAAGGAGAATAGTAAGCGTGGTAAAGGCCAGCGTAGCGTTTATATGAAAATCGCGCGACCACTGGGTGTGCAGCAACCTGCAGAATTCTATTCGCCACGATATGACCAATCAAATCAGGCTCAACCGGCATCGGGCACCGACTTGCGCGAAGTGCTTTACTGGAATCCTAATGTGGTGGTTGGCGACAAGGGTCACGCCGATTTTGATTTCTATGCCAGCGATGCACCTTCCACGACCTATAATATGGTGATAGAGGGCGTTACCGATGATGGCCAGCTTATAAGAGCCACCCATGTTATCAATAAGAGGTGAGGCTGGTGCCTCGAAATTAGGCTTCGGTTCGGAAAAGCAAAGAGGGTGTGTCATAATTCAAATTATAGAAAATCAGAGGTGATCGAAGTATAACCCGACACATGTTGTGCATCTTCGAAGCACCTTTTAAGTCGCTGTCTCTCACCAAGCTGCGCACATCTTCGATGTTGCTTGCATGGTGTTAAAGAAATGGTCGCATCTTCGATGCGCCTGCGTTTTCAACGCTTTTCCTGAATTATGACACACCCACTTCACGGCCAAGTCCGTT